>DASRND010000004.1 GCA_035647615.1 Bacteroidales bacterium
GCCAATGTATTGTGTGGAGCCATCAACAACAGCAGTGGCTGGCAAGGTGGTGTAGCCGACTTTACAGCTATTTTCACCGAGATCAACGCTGGCGAATCAGAGCCTATCACCGTTACCAATGGTAATGCCTGGGCTTCTGACCTGGTTACCTGCTGGGTCGACTGGGACATGAGCTATACTTTTGATGAAGGCGACGAAAAATTTGTTCTCACCAGCAATGGTGGCGGCGCTAATTTCACTGGTAATATTGCAGTTCCTGCCGGAACTCCCAATGGCGACTATCGCATGCGCATCAGGATGAGCTACAGCACTGCTCCCACTCCTTGCGGAGCGATGAACTATGGTGAAGTTGAAGATTACACCATTAAAGTAGGTGGTGGCACAACAACCGCATGGCTCTCAGTTGATGAAGCAAACCTAAGCTTTACATTAGCTGCTAACGAAGTGAAGGTTGTTCCGGTTCATTTCAATTCTCAAGACCTGACCAATGGAACCTACACAGGCGCTGTAAACGTCGCCAGCAACGATGTTAACAATCCGCTGGTTGTAGTTTCTTCCACACTGGTTGTAGGTGGTACTACCGGAGAACTGGTAGTTAATCCAACTTCACTCACAGAGACACATATTGTGCCTCCTGCTCAAACTACTACTCAGGTACTTAACCTGACTAACAACACAGGCGCTCCCGTTAGCTGGACACTGGCTATTGATGCCGGTACCGATGCAGGGGCATTGAATCTTGTTCCTGAAGTTTCAACTGAAACTCCGGTTTACAACGGACAAATTCAGGTAGAAAGTCAGCCTGGCGTAACTCCTGGTGAGATGGTAGAAGGCCCTGCCTATACCAACTATGCAATCTATAACGGAACCCGTGGCGAACTCTACAACAACGGTGGATTTGTTACTGCCCCAGGCGTAGGTCCAGGTGGTACCGACTATAGCGAACTGCAGGATGCTTCTCTGGGTATGAATACTTATGGCTCAGGCTGTCAGGTTTCTGCCGGCAACTCTATTGCCGACGACTTCGTAGTTACTGATAACTGGTCTATAGAATCATTTACATTCTTCGCTTATCAAACCGGATCAGGTAATACCTCTACATTAAATGATGTACGTGTTCAGATTTATGATGGCAACCCATCAGCAGGTGGCACCGTGATTTGGGGTAACCTTACAACCAACCTGATGACAAGTACAAGCTGGACCAACTCGTATCGCGTACTTGAATCAGCACCAGCCACAAACCGTCCGATCTTCGAGATCGTTGCAGGTACTAGTGGTTTAACACTATCTCCCGGCACCTATTGGGTTGAAATGCAAATGGGTGGCACAGCGGCTTCCGGCCCCTGGGCTCATCCGATCACAATTGTAGGACAAACCAATACCGGTAACTCCATCCAGAAAACTTCTACAGGATGGGCTCCGCTCGAAGATGTTGGCCCACAAGGTTTACCATTTATCATCACAGGCACCGGCACAGTAGCCCCATGGCTCACTGCCAGCCCTGTAAGTGGTACAATACCCGCTGGTGGATCGATTCCGATTAATGTTACCTTTAACTCCAACGAGTTAGAATTGGGTGTCTATAATGGTAGTGTTACTATCAGCAGCACCCAGCCCGATCTCGTAGTTCCTGTAACATTTAACGTTGAAGCTGGTGGCGTAGGCGAACCTCCAATTAACCTCGCTGGCGAGATCGTCGACTTTGTGAATGTTGATCTTACATGGGATGCTCCAGGCGGTGGATTTGACCCCGAATGGATTACCTATTCCAATGAGGTCATCGGTAACTCTATTGGTACCGGCGGCGCTATCGATTTTGACGTGGCAGGACGTTGGACACCCGACATGCTTGGCGAGTTCGAAGGCGGAATGGTCACTAAGATTAACTTTGTTCCCGGAGAACCCGGAAACGTAAGCACCTATGAAGTGAAGGTATGGCAGGGTGGAAACAACAACCCCACACTGAAATACTCTCAGGCAGTAACCAATATCGTGGAAGATGAGTGGAACACAGTAGTTCTTACTACACCTGTTGCTATTGATATCACCAAGGAACTCTGGATAGGTTTCGGCGTCAACACTACTGGTGGTCACCCCGCCGGATGCGACGGTGGTCCTCAGACAGAAGGCTTTGGCAACATGATGTTCTGGAGCGGTGCCTGGACAACCCTCTCACAGCTTGGAGCAGGTCTTGACTACGACTGGTGTGTTAAAGGCTATGTAGAAGGTGGAATGGCAGTTGAAGGATACAAAGTTTACCGCAAAACGGAATCAGGTAACTTTGGTCTGATTGGTACTACTGGTGCTAACACACTCAACTACTATGACGAGAGCCTGGATTATGGTAAATATTTTTATCATGTTACAGCGCAATATGCTGATGGCGAATCGGGTCCAAGTAATCAGATTGTGTTGGATATCACCTCTATCAGCGATCCTTCGGGAGCCACAAGCACAATGCAGGTTTATCCGAATCCGACCAACGATTATTTCACCATCAAATCTGAAGTTGAACTTCAGTCGGTGATCATGGTTAATTACAACGGACAAGTGGTTATGAACCGCAAGGCTACTGGTAACGAGATGATCATTAATGCCAAACAATTTGCAAAAGGTGTTTACACCCTGCAGATCGAAAGCAAAGATGGCCGCTCAATACACAAAGTGGTCATCCAATAATCCTTAATTGGAATACATTTAGAAAAGGGAATCCGAAAGGGTTCCCTTTTTTTTTGTTCTTTTCTAATCACCACTGTCCGGTTAGAAACAATAGATTCTTCGCTGTGCTAATAATGACAAAGAGTAATGTAGAATGGAATATCGAATACCGAATTTTGAAGTAAAGCCCTGGGAATGTCCAATCTGAAAACTTCGAATAATCCTTTATTTTAAAACTCAATGACCAAACCTGTTACGGGGATTTGGAGTTTGTTTTTTGTCATGCAACTATCGACTTTATAAACGGACACTAAATAGTTACCTTTCCAAAACAGCTTTCTTAGTTTCGGTGGATCTGCATCATTAGCGTTTGTTGCTGTAAATCATTAATTTTGCCAACTTTTAAAAATGTATACGATCAGGATTTGATAGCTATTAACAACATAACGGTTCACTTTACCGGAGAGGATCTTTTTACCGACGTCACTTTTCTTATCAACGATCGCGACAGAATAGGGCTGGTGGGAAAAAATGGCAGTGGTAAAACCACGCTGCTGAATGTGATTGCCGGTGAGATGGAGCCAGGGTCAGGGAGCATCGCCTCACCGTCGGGGCAAAGTCTCGGCTATCTGAAGCAGGAGATGAGCATCGAAAGTAAATTGACGGTGATGGAAGAAGCACAACAAGCTTTCAAAGAACATCTGGCAGTGGAGCGACAGCTGCAAAATCTCACCCGGCAAATCGCCGAACGTACCGACTATCACAGCGAATCATATCTGGCGCTGGTTACACAACTCAACGATGCCAACGATCGCTTTGCTATTTTGGGTGGCCATACCATGGATCAGAATAGCGAGAAGATACTCCTGGGGCTTGGTTTTGAACGAAGCGACTTTCAGCGTCCACTTTCTGAATTTAGCAGCGGATGGCAAATGCGCGTGGAGCTGGGCAAGATACTCCTGCGCAAGCCCGACATTCTCTTGCTCGACGAGCCTACCAACCACCTAGACATTGAGTCGATTCAATGGCTCGAAGATTTCCTGATCAACTATCCGGGGGCGGTGCTGCTGGTGTCGCACGACCGGGCTTTTCTCGACAACGTTACAAATCGTACTGTAGAGCTTTCGCTGGGGCGCAGCTACGACTACAAAGCATCTTATTCCGATTTTGAAGCACTGCAGGAACAGCGGCTGGCCAAAGAGCAGGCGAGTTTCAACAACCAGCAGCAGCAGATAGCCCAGATCGAGCGCTTTATTGACCGATTTCGTTATAAAAATACAAAAGCACGGCAGGTTCAATCCAAGATGAAAATGCTAGATAAGATGGATAAGGTGGAGTTGAGTGAAACCGATAAGGGCACGATCAACTTCCGCTTTCCGCCGTCTCCACATTCCGGCAGGGTTACGGTGCGCGGCGAAAAACTCAGCAAGAGTTATGGCAGCCATCTGGTGCTGCACAATCTTGAATTTTCGATAGCCCGTGGCGAAAAGATAGCTTTTGTAGGCCGCAATGGCGAGGGGAAATCTACACTATCCAAAATGATCGTCGGGCAGTTACTTTACGAAGGAACTCTGGAGCTGGGGCATCTGGTAAAGATTGGCTATTACGCTCAAAACCAGCACGAGATGCTCGACATGGGAAAGACGGTTTTTGAGACCATCGACGATGTGGCTGCCGGCGACTGGCGCCCGCGCGTGAAAGGCCTGCTGGGAAGTTTTCTGTTTCGTGGCGAAGATCTCGACAAAAAAGTAAAAGTGCTATCAGGCGGTGAAAAGTCACGCCTTTCGCTGGCACGCATGCTCCTCAATCCCGTGAATTTCCTGGTGCTCGATGAGCCTACCAACCACCTCGATATGCGCTCCAAAGATATTCTCAAAAGTGCTTTGCTGCAATTTGACGGAACGCTGATCATCGTATCGCACGACCGTGACTTTCTTTCCGGTCTTACCGAAAAAGTTTTTGAGTTTCGCAATCGTGGCATTCGTCAGTTTATCGGGGATGTACATGAATTTCTCGAAACGCGTCGGATGGAGCATTTAGATGAGATGGGTGCAATCAAATCATCTGCTGCTTCGCGGCAGCCGGATGCGCCTTCACAAAACAAAATAGACTACGAACGACGCAAGGAGGCAGAGCGCGAGCAACGGAAATTGGTTTCACGAATCGAAAAAAGTGAAGCAGCCATCCATAAACTCGAAAAAGATATCGCCCGCATAGATCAGATACTTTCTAATCCCGACCCCAGTAACAAAAAAATTCAGTCAGGAGAAATTTATCAGGAATACAATTCGCTAAAGCAGCAGCACGAAAAAGAAATGCAGGAGTGGGAGAGGCTGCACAACGAACTGGAAGAGATGGAAGCCGGAATATAGATTTTAAATCAGGAGTCGCGGGTTGCGGGATGCGGGATGCGAGTTACAGGTTGCGGGTTGCGAATGACCATTGACGAATTACGATTAACAATTAACGATTAACGATGGGAAAAGAAGCAACGCAAAGAAATAAGCAGATTGCTTCTCCGCCAGCCGGCGGATCGCAATGAACCATTCACCATTAACGGATAACGATTAACGATCAACAATCTTCGATTAACAATTTTTCCCAGAGGCAAATAAAAAAAAGGCAGCAGTCTTGTAAGCGGGATTCTGTGACCGGCTTTTGCAAGCCGGCTTCTGTCATTTATCTGGGCTGCATCTCACGATACAGCTCTAACGGCCTACCCCTTACGGTATCCTCAGGTCCCTGCCGCCGTGATTGCTGTCGGGCCGCAGGGTGGATTTCGACGAGCCGTCGTCTCCTGGCTACAGCCAGGAACCGTAATATACATGGCCTTTCAACCCATAAGGTTTACCCCGGCGCCGTGTCGCCACTGCGCCGCGTGAGCTCTTACCTCACGTTTTCACCCTTACCCCGTAGTTACGGGGCGGTAATTTTCTGTGGTACTTGCTGTACCCGCCTTGCGGCGAGTCCTTCCTGTTAGGAAGTATGGTGCCCTGTGTTGTCCCGACTTTCCTCACCGGCCTAAGCCGGCGCGACAGAACAGACTGCTGCCGGGTGCAAAATTAAGCCTTTTAATTTTATCTCGCCACGCGTAAAATCTTAATGATAATCCGGCGTTCGACAAAATGATTTTTTTGAACTTCGCAAGAATGCGTATTAGATCGAAATAAACGCTCCCGGAGAAAATATTACTTTTGTAAATTCTTAATTATTAAAACAATGAATACTATTTTGCTATACATGCCCAGTGGGTACGAACTTATTGTGATTCTGCTGGTAGTGGTGCTGCTTTTTGGGGGCAAAAAAATTCCAGAGCTCATGCGTGGCGTGGGCAAAGGCGTAAAAGAATTTAAAAATGGTATGTCGGGTGCCGACGAAATCAAACGCGAAATGGATCATTCGGCTACGGAGATAAGTGCCGGCATCAACAAACAAACAACCCAAACCGATAACCCCGACAGCCACAATACCGTAAAAAAATAAACTCTGTTGCCCGAACTACCCGGCGTGCTCCTTTGATGGCTGTCGGTTGATGATACCCACACCATGAAAGACCTTACGCAAGGAAAAGAAGGAAAGCTGATTGTGCAATTTGCCATGCCCATGGTGCTTGGCAATATGTTTCAACAGCTCTACAATGTGGTCGACAGCATCATCATTGGTAACTTCCTGGGCAAGGAAGCGCTGGCTGCTGTTGGGGCTGCATTTCCGATCATTTTTTTGCTCGTTTCGCTGGTGGCTGGTATTGGTTCGGGGTTTACAATTATCGTTTCGCAATATTTTGGTGCGCGCGATGTGGAAAAGGTAAAGCGCACCATCGATACCACCTACATTCTTTTATTTTTCGCATCTCTCGTTGTCACTTTTATCGGAATTTCTTTTGCCACGCCCATCTTTCGTCTTACTGATCTGCCGCTCGATGTGCTGCCACAGGCGCGCAGCTATCTTACCGTTTATCTTACCGGCACGGTGTTCTCCTTTGGATTTAGTGGAACCAGCTCCATACTACGCGGTATGGGCGACTCGAAGACACCGCTTTATTTTCTGATTATTGCCACCCTTACCAATGTGGTGCTCGACTTGCTTTTTATTGTGGTTTTTAAATGGGGTGTCGAAGGAGCTGCTTTTGCTACAGTGATTTCTCAAGCGGGAGCTTTCATTACTGCAGCGCTCTACCTCAATCGCCGTCATGAAGTTGTAAATCTCAGCTTTCGCAAATACGTATTCGATCGCGATATTTTCAGAAATAGTATCCGCATTGGTTTGCCATCGGGTTTGCAACAAACTTTTGTAGCGGCCGGCATGATAGCACTTTATGGCATCGTCAATCAGTTTGGAACTGCCACGATCGCAGCCTACAGTGTGGCCACGCGTATCGATAGCTTCGCCTCTTTGCTGGCGATGAATTTTGGCTCAGCTTTGTCAGCCTTCGTGGGGCAAAACCTCGGAGCACAGAAACCTGAGCGGGTGCGCGCAGGCCTCAAAGCTACCTGGATCATTACCTCGGGCATCTCTGTCTTTATAAGTATAATGGTGGCTTTCTTTGGTAAGAATCTGATGGCTATTTTTACTCCCGACGAATCAGTGATCGTCATTGGCAACAGCTATCTGGTTATCGTCAGCTCTTTTTATATCATATTTTCATCGTTATTTGTTGTCAATGCTGTGATGCGTGGTTCCGGCGACACACTCATCCCGATGTTTACTACCCTTATTGCCTTGTGGGTGGTACGTGTTCCGGCTTCCTATTTCCTGGCCGAACGCATCGGTGTTACGGGCATCTGGTGGGCTATACCGCTGGGGTGGGGCACAGGATTGATCCTCGCTTTTTCGTATTATCTCACCGGGCGCTGGAAAACCAAAAGTGTGATCCGGCCGAAGAAATAATCGGTTCTGTATTAATTTATAGAAACGTTAAACCGAAATAAAGGAAAGTTGAATTAGCTCACCAATTGCTGAGGTCTGTAGCAAATAATCCATAGCATGAAATTTACGCTGGTGCAGGAGTCAAAGATCTTTATCCACTATGAGTCTAGCTTCAGCACTGCCAGAAACGCCGATTGTGGAACCTCTACGTTACCAACCTGGCGCATGCGTTTTTTGCCTTTCTTTTGTTTTTCGAGAAGTTTTCGCTTTCGCGAAATGTCGCCGCCATAGCATTTGGCTGTTACGTCTTTGCGCAAGGCTTTCACGGTTTCGCGTGCTATAACTTTGGCGCCGATGGCCGCCTGAATGGCTACGTCGAATTGCTGACGTGGGATAAGTTCGCGCAGCTTTTCGCACATGCGACGCCCGAAGTTGTAGGCATTGTCATGATGGATCAGCGTAGAGAGTGCATCCACCGGCTCGCCATTGAGCAAAATATCTAACCTTACCAGTTTGGCTGCCTGATAGCCCGTGATGTGATAATCGAATGAAGCGTAACCACGAGAAATGCTTTTTAGCTTATCGTAAAAATCAAAAACAATCTCGGCCAGAGGCAGCATAAAGGAAACCTCCACACGATCGCTGGTGAGGTACACCTGATTTTGCAGTTCTCCGCGCCGGTCGATGCACAAGCTCATAATAGCGCCTACATATTCTGATTTGGAAATGATATGCGCCTGGATCATCGGCTCTTCCACGTGTTCCAAAACATTGGGGCCGGGCATGCCTGAGGGATTGTGCACGTCGATTACTTCACCTTTGGTGGTGTAGGCTTTATAGTTTACGTTGGGAACCGTAGTAATTACGTCCATATCAAACTCGCGGTCCAGTCGCTCCTGCACAATCTCCATGTGCAGCAGTCCGAGAAATCCGCAGCGGAAGCCAAACCCCAGCGCCGCCGACGATTCGGGTTCATAGCTGAGGGAAGCATCGTTGAGTTGCAGTTTCTCCATCGAGTTGCGCAGCTCTTCGTAGTCGTCGGCATCTACCGGGTAAATACCGGCAAAAACCATCGGCTTTACGTTTTCAAAACCCGAAATCATCTTATCACAGGGCTTGGCTACGTGGGTGATGGTGTCGCCCACCTTCACTTCTTTAGAGGTTTTAATACCGGAGATGATGTATCCCACATCGCCGGCCTCCATGGTTTCGCGCGGTTGGAGTCCCATACAAAGCACGCCTATTTCTTCGGCATAATATTCTTTGCCGGTGGATACAAATTTCACAAAATCGTTTTTACGTATCGTTCCGTTAAAGATGCGGAAGTAGGCGATTATGCCGCGGTAGGAATTATAAACCGAATCGAAGATAAGCGCTTGCAAGGGCGCCTTCGGATCGCCGGAAGGCGCCGGAACGCGCTCCACGATAGCATCAAGAATGCGGTCGACGCCATAGCCTGTCTTACCACTGGTTTCGATGATGTCGTCGCGTTTGCAGCCGATCAGATCCACAATCTGGTCTTTAACATCTTCGGGCATGGCAGCTTCCAGGTCTATCTTGTTGAGTACCGGTATGATCTCAAGGTTGTGGTCGATGGCCAGATAAAGATTGGAGATGGTTTGTGCCTGAATGCCCTGCGAAGCATCCACGATGAGTAAAGCTCCTTCACAGGCAGCGATGGAACGGGAAACCTCATACGAAAAATCGACATGCCCGGGGGTATCGATCAGATTAAAAATGTATTCAGCAGCATCAGTTTTATAGACCATTTGTATGGCATGGCTCTTAATTGTGATGCCACGCTCTCGTTCCAGATCCATGCTGTCGAGTATCTGTTCTTTTTTATCGCGCTCACCGATGGTGTGCGTCAAATCGAGCAAACGGTCGGCCAGGGTACTTTTCCCGTGGTCGATATGAGCTATGATACAAAAGTTTCTTGTGTTTTTCATCGGTTGCAAAAATACATTTTTTCGGGCGAAAACATTTGTCTTATGATTACGCTTACATTAATTAAGTTGTTGATGATAAAGAAGTCTGTTAATTAAGACCTTCTTTCCATCCATTTCTTTAAACCAAAATCTTTTGGGCGAAAGCCAGATTGGGTTTTCTATCTCTTCAGCGCTGGCCTTTAGGGCAAGGTTATAAGTCCGAAGGACAGGTTCGGCATTTACGCTCTTCCAAAAAACTTGATAATAGTCGGGACAGGGCGGGGTTTTTAGGGCTAAAAAAAAGCTGCCCAAATGATGAGCAGCTTTTTATGTTAGAATATTATTCGCTGTGTGCGATTATTGCAGTTCGTAGGTCCAGGTGAGGTTGTTGACATCAACTGTCAGCAGGTATGTTCCGGCTGCTGGAACTTCGAGGTTTCCAGCTCCACCGTCAGTTGAGAGTTCGCCAGGGTTAGCTCCGGCGCCGTAGTTAGTACCATCCCAATTTGGCTGCGAGGTAAATTTGAAAGTGAAAGAAGGTGCAGTATCAGGAAATTCTACGGTTCCCACAAATACGCCATCTTCGTTAGCATCGCTAAGAGTAGGAGCATCAGCTGGTGCCCATCCCTGATAATCGCCGGGAACCCAAATCATAGGAACAGCACCTGCTTCATTTACAGTTACCGTATAGGTTTCGGTTTCGGCTTCAATCAAAAGAACGATATCATAAAGACCATCTTCGAGCGGAACGAAGTTACCATCGGCATTGGTTTCAAATTTAGCAGCGGCTCCACCAGCCATGGTTACATCGTTGAATCCGATGCTTTTGCCATTCCAGTCTTGACCTTCTCTGAATTTGAATGAACCGAGAGTTGTAATTTCAACACCGTCGAATGTCCAAGTGTAATTGGTTTCGTTTTCAACGGCAGGAGTCTGAAGCATAACGGTTTCGTCCCAGTTGTGCTGAACGCCGCCTACCATGAGGCCATCGCCAACAAGACCCAGCTCGGTAGCTGAATAATCGGTAATGGAGAGGTCGCCGGTTTTTGTTATTGAAGCGGTATAGCCTTCGCCAAGTTTCCAAACCATTTTTGCGGTGTAGTAGCCCGGAGCATCGTTAGCAATATTGTCGCCACCAGGAACCAATGCTGAAACTGCGCCACCATAGTTGGTGTTAATTTTTACGCCTACGTTTCCGTTGCCAACATCGAGGGTGGTATCCAGCTCAACTTTCCAGCCGCCTGAATAGCGGAATTTGAAGTCGCCTTTGGTCATGGTTACATTAGTAAGTTCGAAGGTCATGCTATTCAAATCGAAAGCCTGCGGCGGAATCTGTGTATCGTCGCCCCAGCCACCGGGAGTGGCAGCGCCAATCAGTCCCCAATATTCTACGGGAACAACCACAACTTTCATGGTTCCCATATCGATAGCTACATGATAAAGGCCATCAGCGGGAACGGTGAATTTGGTATCGGTTGCCTCGAGTGAACCGCGCCAGAAAGGAATTTTTGGCTCATCAACAGTTCCCTGGTCAACTTTGGCAAAGTTGGCGGAAGGGCCATAGGTGGTGCGGGTAGCGCCTTCAACTTTGATAATGTTGAATCCGGCAGCACCGGCTTTTACAGCAACATAAAGTTCCATCAAACCATCACGCTCTTCTTGAACAACCTCGTTGCGTGTAATTTTCATCATACCTTTTTTGTCAAAATCAGGAAGTGCAGTGGCTTCACCGACTACATACGTACCATCCAAAACAATTTCCGGATCTGGTTTGGGATCATCCTTATCATCTTTACATGATGAGAAGATTGCAGTCATGCCAAATACAAGCATTGCTACAACTAACAACCGTGAAAACTTAAAAAAACTAATTCGTTTCATAATACTTTACTTTGTTTTAATGTTTAAAAAATAATTGTTGAGAAATTTTATTTCAGTAATAGTTTAATTAATGTGATGCTTACAATTAGTTGGCCAAGTTTGGATTTCCATCGATAGCCCATTGAGGGATAGGGAATGTTCGTTTTTCTTTTCCATGAGCCTCTTTTTCCCACCATGAACCTTCCCATTTGCCAAAGCGGATCAAATCCTGCCTACGATGCCCTTCAACAAACATTTCCCGGCCTCTTTCTTCGAGAAGTTGCGTTAAGCTACATCCTGAATAGGGGGCAACTCCGGCTCTTTGGCGGATGGGGTTCACCCACTGATCACCATTTCCTCCCAGACGAATTTCGGTTTCTGCCTTCATCAAATAAAAATCAGATAGGCGAAATAACGGGAAATCATTGGATAAATTTTCTTTGGCACCCATTTTAATCTCATATTTCCCGATGCGCGCACCGGATGTCCTGATTTGCTTATCAGAAAAACCACTTGTCATCGACAGTGCCGGAAGGTGCGGGTCGATGTCCAGCGGCTCGTTGAGAATACTTTCGATGATCGGGCTTCCGTCGCTGGCAAATTGTGGACCATAGATAAAATGAGCGTCTCTTCGCAGGTCGATTTCCTGGTAGGTATCGAAGTGTGTAGGCACAACGGCAAAACCATTCCAGGGTCCTACTGACATATCAAACGTCAGGTTTGACTGATAGTGGAGTGTACGCATGTGAAGTCTGAATCCCTGGAAATTATCCTCATCATAAGGAATCGAGAAAATGATTTCGGATGAATTTTGATTTTCGGTAATGAAAGGTGCCTTCACATCGCTGGCCAGATGGTAAGGACCAGCCATAACGCTGTCGCAGTATTGTCCGGCTTCTGCCCAATGTTCGGTGCCTGTATAAATTTCTGCGTTGAGGTGCAGCTTAGCCAACAGGGCAAAGGCCATGTTTCTGGTGGCCATGTATTTCAGGTCGCCACGGTTTAGGTAATGCAGGTTTTTCTCGACTACATTCACCAGGCTGTCGTAAATAACCGAACGTTCGACCTTTACAGGCTGAAAGCCTTCGTCCATCACCATAGTAACATAAGGTACGTTGCCATAATTGTCAATCAACAGATAATAAAAGAAGGATCGCAAAACTTCCAGCTCACCGATTTTCTTCAGAATTTCCTCGTTGTCGCCAATGTTTCGCAAAGTGCCAATGGTACGGTTGCATTCGTTAATTCCGTCCCAGAATAGTCCCCACATCCGGTTAACGCTTTCGGTGTCGTTGGTCCATCGGTGTTGATAAACATCTACCCACTTGCCGCCATCGTACCAGTCGGCACCGCGTGTGGGGCCACAGATTTCGTCGGTGCTAATCTCCTGAGCCAAAAACCACCAGCCATTGTCATCGGCCATATTTTGCAGACGTTTGTAGGCATTTACCGTAAGGGTAGCCACCTGCTCGTCGTTTTCGGGATATAGCTCTGACGGTATCTGATCAAAATATTCTTCATCCAGTTTTGTGCAGCCCGATATGATTATCAATCCGGCTATGAGAAACGATGAAATGATTTTACTATATTTCTTCATAATACATCCTCCTTAAAATGTTGCATTTAATCCAAAAGTTATTGTTCGTGTATTGGGGTACACATTGTACTGGTCCCAGCCATAGGCCAGGTTGGCATAATAGATTTCCGGATCGGCACCCGAATACTTGGTGATGGTAAACACATTGTTGGCTACCACAAACACCTTTAGATTTTTAAGCCATTGTATCTTATCGGTATTGACATTATAGCCAAGCGAAAGAAAATCGAGCTTTACAAATGATGCGTTTTCAAGATAATCGGTAGCGATAACGGCAGTGGTAACGCGGCCTTTGGCAGCCCAGTCGAGCGCTTCTTCTACAGCGTTCAGGTCAGGAAGGTCGAATGGAGCATCCAAAAACATTTGCGTGGCATTGTATTTTTTGTGGCCTAACATCGAACGGAACGAAAAGTCCAGCGTCCAGTTTTTGAAGAAAGTCATGTTGTTCGACCAGCCCAACTCTACATCCGGGTTTGGCGAACCGGCAAAGTTGCGCTTTGCCTTGGCCAACTGGGTGGTATACCCGCCACTTGTCGCGGCGAAGACAAACTCGCCGTCAATAAGTGAAACGATTTCGGGCAGATAAAACGCGCTCACTTCATGTCCTGCCTGGTTGCGGATGATATAAAACGCATCGCCTATGGTGCCTCTACCGCTCAAATAGCCAAAGTTGGCATAACCATCACCATCGCCTCCCGAAGCCAACTCTTTCCATTTCGACTTGTTGTGCGCCATGGTAAGTGAGGTACGGTAGGTGAAATTTGTATTGCTAATTACATAAGCCTGCAAAAACAATTCAATACCTTTGTTTTCGATTTCACCGGCGTTGGCAAAGGTGGTGCGGGCCACATTGCCACCTTCTATGGATGTGGCTCTGGGGTATAAAAGGTCGGTGGTATTTTTGGAATACACCTCTAAGCTACCACTCAATTTGCTATTAAAAAAAGCAAAGTCGACACCGATGTTGGTTTCGGCTGTCCGTTCCCATTTCAAATCTGGGTTGTCGTTGCGGGCAGGCGCAAAAGTAATCACCTGCTGACCCGTTTCGGGATTGGTGGCCAGGCCGGTGGGAGTGTATGATACCTGGCTGTAGCCCGAGCCAAATGCCTGGTTTCCTGAAACACCGAAACTGGCCCTGAGTTTCAGTTGGTCTAACCAGTGTACGTCAGATAAAAAGTTTTCCTCTTGCATGTTCCAGCTGACGGAAGCCGTGGGGAACCATCCCCATTTGTTGTTCTTTCCAAACTTGGAAGAGCCATCGCGCCGCAAACTTGCACTCAGATAATATTTTGAAGCATAGTTGTACTGCGCTCTTCCGAAGAAGCCGATGAGCTTTTCGTTGTTTTTGTACGAGCCAACATCCCCGTAAACCACCTCGGAAAACGTACGCAGGTCGTTGGCTCCGATATATGGCGACTGTGGGTTTTGGGCTTGCGAATAAAGCCCGCTGTATTCGGCTTCGCGATAGGAGTAGCCACCCAGAAGGTTCAGATTATGATTTTTGTTAAAGGTTTTTATGTAGGTCAGGTAGGCCTCCAGCTGCTTGTCTTCAAAGTTATCATAGCTTCTTCGGCCAAATCCGTTGTCGGCTGATGCAAAAACATCTTTGGGGCGGAAGTAGGTATATTCCTGATCGTTTCTGATGTAACTGATGCTAGCGGTACCGACGAGGCCTTCAAGAAATTCGAAATCGGCTTTTAAGCTACCCAGATACCTCTTAGCATCACGGACGTTGGTGATCCGGTCGACGACAGCAATCGGGTTTTCGTAATTGAATACCCTTTGGGTTTTATCGTATTCGCCCGAAGCGTTGCGAACAGGATCGGTGGGGTTTCGTGTTAAAGCCTGATAAATAACGTCGTCTTTATCATAGCCATCATAATTTTCGTAATCGTTGTTTTCGAACGAAGTCGCCAGGTTAGCATTCAGCGTCAAACGATCACCTATTCCCTTGTGGGTAATATTGATTTTTGCTGTGGTTCTTTCTTTTTCAGTCCCCCGCATAGCGCCTACCCAGTCGGTATTAGAAAGCGAAGCTCTGTAAAAGCTCTTTTCTGATCCGCCGGAAAAGCTAAGGGCGTTTTCAAAAGTAGTACCCGTTCTGTACAATTCGTCCTGCCAGTCGGTATTTGCACCGCCATCAGTAAAGTCAGGATCATACGTGGCGGCATATTGACGAATTTGATCAGCGTTCAGCACATCTACCTTTTTCTCAATCTTGCTCAACGAATATTTTGAGCTAAAGTTTACTTCAGAAACTGCCTTGCCATCTTTCACGCCACCTTGTCGGGTAGTGATAATGATAACACCGTTGGCACCTCTCGACCCGTAAATGGCCGTTGAGGCAGCGTCTTTCAAAACGTTATAACTTTCGATGTCGGCGTTGGCAATGCTTGTGGGGTCGGCACCCGCAATGCCGTCGATTACATACAGCGGATCGCTGGAGGCGGTGTAGCCAGAGGCGCCCCTGATACGCACAGAGAACCCGGAGTTGGGGTCGCCGCCTTTTTTGGTAATGGAAACCCCGGAAGCCTTACCCTGCAAACCCTGAATGGGGTCGGTGAGTACTCCCTGGTTAAGTTCATCAGCGGTTACGTGCGACACAGCTCCGGTTTTATCCGTCTTCTTTTGCACACCATAACCGATCACCACAATTTCTTCGAGTGCGGTGGCACTTGGCATTAATGCGATATTTAGCCTTGTGTCTGGTTGTACAACCCTTTCCTGAGTTTCGTAACCTATGAAAGAGAAAACCAGGGTAGCGTTGGGCTCTATCGAAATGCTGTAGTTTCCGTCGATATCCGTAACGGTTCCCTGCAGCGTTCCTTTCACCTGCACTGCAGCTCCCGGTAACGTGCCGCCTTCTTTGGCGTCGGTAACCACGCCCTGCACTATACCAGTTTGAGCATAGCCCGCCGAAAACCCGAATACGAGCATCGACAAGAGCAAAATCATTTTGGCTGTTAGATGTTTTCCCATAATTCAACGTTTAATTTGTTCTCATTTTTACTAAGTTTTTCTTGATAATTCTACTCTCTAAGAGCCTGAATAGGCTGCAAAATTAATAAATAACTTCGTCTTGAAAATTTCTTGTAGGATTATATAAGCCTTTCAGTTAAAAGGTGGGTGCAATTCGTTAATTTGAAACTCTCTATTGTTTTTTTCTTGTTGAAAGATATAGATTTTCGTCCGATGTTTGGAAGCTTAATTACAAAAAGAATTTAATTTTACATTTTAATCTAAAATTTATTCTAATTTTGTTTCCTAACAAACTTTAATTCATTAATTTAAATTATTCATTAAAACTTTTTTATTATGAAAAAACTGATACTTTTTGCCTTCTCAATCTTCCTTTTTGGAGGTCTGATGGCACAGTTCGACGTTACGATGAACGTGGACATGAATGGCGTGGAAGGATTTGATCCGGCCACACACGATGTTTATGTAACCGGTAGCCTATGGGACTGGCCCGAGCCAGGCTCCAATGCTGACCTCAAACTTACCCCTACCGCTGAAGATCCTATGATCTATACCATCACCGCTGAGGTGGCTGAGGCTATGGAAATTCAATACAAATATTTCATTGTTATTGATGGTGCTCCATCATGGGATAATGGTGAGTGGGCCGGAGATCCTAATCGCATGGTGACCATTAGTGGTGATGTGACTATCATGGATTCATGGGGAATAATAGTTGTGGAAACAATGATTGCCGATTTCGAAGATGGCACTGCCGGTCCGCTGACTTTACACGTTATGGGCAGTGGCGAATGGGACAATGATGAACTTCATCCGGTGTCAGAAACTTTCGAGGTTGTTGACAATCCCGATGCAAGTGGACTCAATGAGTCATCAAAAGTGATGAAATTCACCCGTCGCGGTTTGGATGATGGCGGTGCCTCTCATGGTGGTTTCTGGGCTAATGTAGATCCTGCTTTCGATGTTACTACCTTCAAATATGTACACGTTATGGTATGGAAAGAGCGTATTAGTCCTTTGAAATTCAAACTTGAAGGTGGCCCTTCCGGTACCCTTGAAATACTGAGCAGCAATGAGCAAGCTGAAACCAGCATGTGGGTTGATATTGTTTTTCCGTTCGACGAAATGACCGGTGCCTATCCGGTGATAGCTTTTATGCCAGATTTTGAAGATCCGCTTACAATGGCTGAGAATCAGGTGATTTACTTCGACAACATCCGTATTAATAGCGATCCGAATCCGGCCGAACACACGCCTATCACCCCCCCAATGATTATCGATTTCGAAGACGGCACTGCTGGTCCGCTGACCTTGCACGTAATGGGCAATGGCGAATGGGACAATGATGAACTTCATTCGGTGTCAGAAACTTTCGAGGTTGTTGATAACCCCGATCCAAGTGGCCTTAACTGGTCATCAAAAGTGATGAAATTCACCCGTCGCGGTTTGGATGATGGTGGCGAAGCACATGGCGGCTTCTGGGCTAATGTAGAACCAGCCTTGGATGTTACTACTTACAAATATGTGCACGTTATGGTATGGAAAGAGCGTATTAGTCCTTTGAAATTCAAACTCGAAGGTGGCTCTTCTGGTACCCTTGAAATACTGAGCAGCAATGAGCAAGCTGAAACCAGTAAATGGGTTGACATTGTTTTCAATTTCGACGAAATGACCGGTGCCTATCCAGTGATTGCTTTTATGCCCGATTTTGAAGATCCGCTTACAATGGCTGAGAATCAAGTGATTTATTTCGACAACATTCGTATCAACAGCGATCCAAATCCTGCCGACAATACCTCGATCTTTACTCCCAAAGCTAATATTTCATTGGCAGTTTACCCCAACCCGGTTACCAGTTCGCTCTATATCGACCTGGAAAATGATGCCCAAAGCATCAGCATTTACAACCTTTTCGGACAGCAGCAAGCTATCTTCACCAACGTAAGTGCGGGTACTTTCAGCTTCCCCACCTCCGAGCTGTCCAATGGCGTTTACATGGTGATAATGCGCGACAATAACAACAAGCAATACACAGCGAAATTTGTCAAATAATAATTAATTGGATTTTCATTTTTGTATTTTTTTAAATTGTTGAAAAGAAAACCTGCCCTCCAAAAGAGAGGCAGGTTTTTTTATGCTGAAGATTTGGGGATACTTATTAAAGCCAATATAGGCGATCAGTCACACCGTGAATTATGCCAAAACAAGCTACGATAGTTTTGGATTTTGTGATGCCGCCCAACATTATTCACGGTGTGACTTTCTAATTTGATGCGTAGTCACACCGTGAATTTCACCAAAGAGAGCAATGATAGTTTCTAATGTGGTAAGGACGTCCAACACGATTCACGGTGTGACTTTTAAAATGTTTTATGATTAGCAGTGGCTATTATGTCGCCTTTTTGGGTTCACCTTTATGGCATTATTTCAAAATTCAGGATTCCCATCGACTACGCTGGTTTTGACTTGGTTAAACTTGGTTCGACTACGCTCACCAACCAACGCTCACCAACCAACGCTCACCAACCAACGCTCACCAACCAACGCTCACCAACCAACGTTCAACGACCACAGGGCAAGCGGTATTCGGTATTCGAAATTCAAAAGGGAGTGTTCAAAAAAGTGTGTCACTTCCGCTACCAATGCCCCATTCCCGGCCCTTACCCGACGCGGGGAAGGGAGCTCGCTTTCGTGGCATAATGGGAAAAACCGGCCGAAGTGTTTCATTTAACAAACTCCCATGTTGTCAAGCAGAAGAGCTCCCATTTCGAATTGGAGAGGGGTCGGGGGTGAGGCAAAAAAGAAACACTTCGCACCACAATCAGTCAAATATCTAACAATAGCCAATTAGTTACAATTCAATAAAGATTGTTCTAAAATGCAGCCACTTCCGCTGCTAACCCTACCAACTTCTTTCTACTTACTCTCTTCTCACCGCTCACCTCTTTTTTCATTTCACCACTAACTTCTGCACACCAAAGCTATTGGCGGTTTTTAGGTATAAAAGATAAACTCCTGAAGGTACTTGTCTGATGTCGATCAGAAGGGATTGCACTCCTTGCGAAAGTTTACCTGTAGCAATTGGGGATAGAACCCGCTGGCCAGTCACGCTCTGCAATTCGATTGTGACTTGCTGCGGTTTATCCAGCGTAAAGCTCACAGTTAAATAATCGGTTGCGGGAACGGGTGAGCTGGTAAGCGCAATTGTGCCTGCACCTGGTTCGAAGATGGACTGCGGATCATACACAAAACCAATGGCATCGAGTGCGGGCTGAATTTCGGGATTAGCCATAAAATTATTCCACAGCAGACCGGAGCGGTGGTTTTCGATCATGTCGATGGTGGTGCCCTGGTCGATGCCCAGGTAGGAATTGGCGTACCAGTTGGCCTCCACATTATAAGCATCCATGAATCCCATGTTGCCCCAGATTTTGTCGCCCAGTATGCGATAAAAATGTTTGAGCGCCGCCATAGATTCGACGGGTGTGTAAGGCATCGACGACAAAGCTGCCGTAGGCGCAATGGTTCCGTTATCGCGGGTGCCAAAAGGTTCGTGTGCCATGTAGCCCCACGGATCGTCGCTGGCGGTAAGCCCCCACGATACGGACGAATATCCATCAAAGTTTTTCGGGTTGGCGATGCAATATGCCCGGTTGATTAGCGTGTGGTTGCGGTTGTTGAGGAAATAATTTGCGTAAGCATCTTTTTTGTTTCTCGGATCAAAACCCAGATATGAGTAGTGAGCGAAAAACAGCGGTCCGCCATAATCCCATCCTACCCATAGCTTGTAGCCATAAAATGAATTCCCATTTACATAATTAGGTGATGATGCCCAGCCTTCGTGCCAGAGTGAGGCGGGTACGTTATGCGTTGGCGAGGCTATGGCCAGCAGATAAACAACGGCAGATTCGTTGGGGCCGCGCACCTGCATGTTCATCGCCCACTGGTGATTGGGCGACCAGTGCCAGTAAAGATATTTGCCGTCATTGCGCCGGTACCAGTCCCATTCTACCGTTTCCCATAGCTGTGTAATGCGCTCGGCAATGGATTGCTCGTCGGTATTGGTTTGGCTGAAATACTGTCGCGCTGCCAGCAGTCCCTGCACCAGAAAAGCCGTTTCTACCAAATCGCCGCCATTGTCGAGGTCGCTGAAAGGAACCACCTTTCCCGTGTTGCCATTGAGCCAGTGTGGCCAAACGCCATGAAAGCGATCGGAATTTTCGAGGAAAGTAAGGATTTTTTTCATGCGTGCGATGCCCTGATCGCGGGTTATAAACTGGCGTTCTATTCCCACCAGCAGTGCCATTATGCCGAAGCCGCTGCCGCCGGTGGTAATCACATTGCCTGATGTGTTTCGTTCGCGTGCCATACCCGAGGCAGGGTGAGCAAAATCCCAAAAATAACGGAACGTCGCCTCCTGCACCATCTCCATAAGTTGCTCATCATTCATATCGTAGGTGCTCGTTTGCACAGTTTCGGAAAATGGGGAAGGTTCGTTGGCATCGTTGAGTGCGGTCATTTTATATTGCAGCCCCAGGTTGGTGCCCAAAGTTCTGACGAAATCAGTGTAGGATGTATCGGTTTTGCCCAGGGTTGCTCGCTTATCGAATGTAGCACCATTATTAGTTGATAGAAAGATTTCATAGCCATTCAGGTTGCTCTCCGTGTTGGGTTGCCAGGTAAGATATGCATGGCTGTCGTAGCCTTTGGCAGCAACTCCGTGCGGAGGTGCCACAGGCGGCGAAGATCCATCACCTTTGAAGATGCGCATATCATCCACATAAAGTGTGTGCGCGCTGCCGTCGGTCAATTTTTGCGCAAAGCCAATGGTTTTGATAGCTTCAAAATTTACATTTGCGGAAGCATGAAAAGGCGCCATCGGAATCGTGATTCTTGTCCAATCGTTTGATTGTAAATTGCCGCTGTAGTCGCTGATCGCAACTTTTACTGTCTGCTGATTATTGGCATCTTCCATAAAAATTGCCGGCAAATTTTGACTATTGAAAACTTCCGGGCTGCGCAGAAAGAGGAGCAGCGTGTCGGCATCAGCAACATTATTGGCTGTCCAGTCGAGACCCGCAGCAATGGCCTGCCAGTTACCTCCCGCCTTGGAAGTCCACGAAAGGCGCAGCGAATTGATGCCTTGTTGCGCCGGCACTTCATTTTCTACCGGAAAGCGATGGCTATCGGCGCCGGCCACCTCAAGCATACTTGGCACATTTACCGTTAGCCAGCTAAAATCATAAAACGTCTCGTCGGGGCTGTCCTGAAAATAAAACCAGGTCTGGGCTTCTGCTTTGCCCAGACCTGTGGTTATTATCATTATTAAAAGAAATGCAATTTTATTTTTTAAAAATTTCATGATAAATGATTTTAAAATCATGGTGAATAGCTAAAACGGACCATGTTTGTTGTGCCTGAATCTGTTCCTACAAAAACCTCAAAGTCACCGGCCTCGGCTGCCCATTGCATATCGCGGGTCAGGAATTCGAGTGCTGCAGGTGTAATTTCAAAAGTAACTATGGATTGTGCTCCGGGTTCAAGGTAAATTTTGCGGAAATCTTTCAGCTCTTTCAATGGCCGCGTGACGCTACCCACCAGGTCGCGCACATAAAACTGTACCACCTCGTGGCCCGCCATCTTACCTGTATTGGTCACCTGCACCGATACTTCAATCTTTTGGTTGGCTTTGAGCACAGGTGATGAAATTTTAAGATTCTCGTATTGAAATGTTGTGTAGCTAAGCCCGTAGCCAAAAGGATAGAGCGGCGTGTTGGGAACATCCAGATACTTGCTCGTGTATTTATCCGCCGACATAGGACGGCCAGTATTTTTATTGTTATAAAATATCGGCACCTGCCCCAGGTTGCGCGGAAAGCTCATGGTGAGTTTTGCAGAAGGGTTGTAGTCGCCAAAAAGCACATCTGCCACAGCGTGTCCGGCTTGTGTTCCCGGAAACCATGCTTCCAGAATTGCCGGCGCATGGGCATCGAGCCACGAGAGGTCGAGTGGGCGGCCATTCATCAGCACCACCACCACAGGTTTACCTGTTGCGATAAGCGCTTCGGCTAACTCCTGCTGCACACCCGGCAAGGTGATTTCGGAGCGGCTGGCAGCTTCGCCCGACATCTCTTTTGTTTCGCCAATTACCAAAACCACAGCATCGGAGCGGCTGACCAAAGTAATTGCTTCGTCAAACCCGGAACGGTCATCGCCCTCCACTTCACAGCCACGGGCATAAACTACGCGCTGTGTCGGCACTTTTTCTTTGATACCTTCCAGTACCGTCACGCTTTTGTTG
The DNA here is from genome assembly GCA_035647615.1 of Bacteroidales bacterium. Classification (NCBI taxonomy): domain Bacteria; kingdom Pseudomonadati; phylum Bacteroidota; class Bacteroidia; order Bacteroidales; species Bacteroidales bacterium. The sequence continues at coordinate 22,193 of DASRND010000004.1, forward strand.
TTATCGCCAGCTGCTGACCAGGCGCCAATCATATCCTTTTTGCTGTCGGCGAGGGGGCCAATCACAGCAATAGTTCCGAGTTGTTTTGATAATGGCAATGTTTGATCATGATTTTTGAGCAACACCATGCTTTCGGCGGCAAACGCACGTGCAAACGCCAGGTGTTCAGGATGGTAAATCAGCGTGTCCTGTCGTTGCTTGTCGCAATATTTATAAGGATCGTCAAACAACCCAAGCAGCATCTTGATACGCAAAATACGCTGGACTGCATCATCGATATCCTCAACTTTTACTTTTCCTTCTTTGACAGACTTTGCCAAGAAGTCGTTGAAGATACCGCTTTGCATGTCCATATCCACACCGGCATTCACAGCCAGTTCGCCGGCTTCTTTGTTGTCGGCCACGATTCCGTGGGGAACCATCTCGGTGATGGAGGTGTAATCGGTTACAATGAAGCCATCAAAATCCCATTCCTTTTTCAGGATTTCGCGCAGCAGGTATTCGTTGCCGGTGGCCGGGATTCCGTCCACTTCGTTGAAGCTGGTCATAAAAGTGCCCACTCCCGCATCCACGCAGGCTTTGAAGGGAGGCAGGTAAGTTTCGCGCAACACTCTGTCCGACATATCCACCGTGTTGTAGTCGCGGCCGGCAAGAGCGGCACCATAAGCGGCGTAATGCTTGGCACACGCGACCATTGTGTTATCAGCGGCCAGGTTATTACCCTGAAATCCTTTTACCCTTGCTACAGCAATTCGGTTTGTGAGGTAAGTATCTTCGCCGCAGCCTTCCATGACGCGCCCCCAGCGTGGGTCGTGCGCAATGTCCACCATCGGCGTGAATGTCCAGTTGAGGCCTTCGGCGGTAGCTTCGACGGCAGCGATGCGTTCGGAATGTTCGATGGCTTCCATATTCCAGGTGGCAGCTTGCGCCAATGGAATTGGAAAAATGGTGCGGTGGCCGTGGATCACGTCGTAGCCAAACATCAGCGGTATCTTCAGGCGTGTTTTTTCTACAGCGATTTCTTGTAAATCCCTAACGTAATCCACACTGTACGCATTAAAAATGGCGCCCACCTTTCCAGCCTCGATATCTTTGCGGTAGCCGCTTCGGATGGTGGGGCCGGTCACGTCCCAGTCGCTGGTGTAGAGCGTCATCTGCCCAATCTTTTCTTCCAGCGTCATTTGTTGCAGTAGTGCGTCTATCTTGCTTTCGATCGCTGCATTTTCGCTGGTGATTTTTTGAGCCACAACCCGATATGTCAGGCAACTAAATAAGATAAGAAGTATTAATAAAGATTTCCTGTTCATTATCATCATGCTTTAGTAACCGGGATTCTGGGTAAGTTTTCCTCCGCTGGCGTAAATCTCGCTTTGTGGAATCGGGAAGACTTCGTTTTTACCATCGACAAAATTCTTACCATGTGCTCTCATCACCTCGCCTGCTCTTCCCTGGCGCACCAGGTCATAGAAGCGGTCGAATTCCATGGCCAGTTCAAAACGGCGTTCGCGCCATATTGCCTGACGCAGAGCATCCTGCCCGGAGGCCGGCGTGTCGCCCAGGCCGGCACGGTGACGAATCTCGTTGAGTGAAGAAACTGCTTTGCCTGAATTGCCAATCTCGTTGGCTGCCTCGGCATTGATCAGGTAAATTTCGCCCATACGCAGAAGGCGGATGTTTTTGTTGGTGCGGTCGTCGTTGCCGGTCCAGCTTTCTTCGTATTTGCTCACATAGGTTTTGTAATTGTAGCGCGGATTGGCGGCATCCACAATGATGACGTTATCAAAAAGTGTATCGCCAATCGACATGATGGTGGCTTTGCGCCGCAAGTCGCCGGGTTCGTAGCTTTCGAAAAGATTGAGAGATGGCGTGTTAAATCCCCATCCTGTAAAGGCAGAAGTGTCGCGCCCATTGTTTCCGACAAAAGAAAATTTCCCGCCACGGATGCCTTGTGGAGAGCAAAATTGCTGTACAGCAGCTATCGGGAGTCCGGCACGCGACTGAACTTCAAACAACGACTCGATGCTGTTTTCTCCCTCTTCACGCCAGATGGAGTCATAGTCGGCCAAAAGACCGTAGTTTCCCACCTCGCCGTTTATGATCTGATTGGTGAGATTGAAAGCTTCTTCCCATTTCTTTTGGTACATACTCACCTTGGCCAGCAGCCCGATGGCAGCTCCTTTGGTGGCGCGACCCAGTTCTGAGGCAGGATAGCTCAACGGAAGCACAGCGATGGCTTCAGTGAGGGTTTGCTCGATAAAAGCATAAACCTCATCCGAGGGAACCCGCGTATTTGCTTTGTTGAGATCAGCAGGATCCTCAGAATCGACAACCTTATCGAGCAGTGGCACAGCACCAAAAGTGCGTACCAGATTGAAATAATAATAAGCCCTTAGAAATTTGGCTTCAGCCATCAATCGGTCTTTCAAATCCTGAGGGATGTCAAATTTTGGAACGTTGGCCAGCGCCTGATTGCAATTGGAAATGCCCTGAAAGTTGCCTTTCCACACTTCCGTTACCGAGATGGTGGTTGGTGTGTAGGTGAGAGCGTCCATTTGGTCTTTGTCGGCTCCCAGGTCGCCAGGATCGCTGCCTTTGTCGGCATTGTCGGAGGTGATGCTGGCCACGCCCATCCACGAAAAAGCGCTTTGTTCCCAGGTGAGCAGGTTGGCGTAGCCGGCATTAACAAAACGGGTGGCGTTGGCCGGATCGTTAAAAGTAGAGTCGGAAGTGATGAGCTGGTTTTCAGGTGCCGGATCGAGCCAGTCCTTGTCGCAGGCAACCATTACTAAAGAAGTTGCCAAAAGCACGATGATGAAACGAATATATTTTTTCATAATGATTGTTTTAAAATTGAACGTTGATACCAAATAAATATGCAGATGTTACCGGGTAGATGTTCAGCTCGATACCGCTGCCGGTGTTCGAGCCGGGCAGTTCAGGCGTAAAACCTGAATATTGGGTGAAGATGATGGGATTTTGCGCTGTAACGTAAAACCGAAGGCTGTTCATTTTCCACTTGGTGAGCGGTAGGGTGTAGCCCAGGGTCACATTGTTGAGGCGGAAAAATGAGCCCGATTCTACAAAGTAAGTTGATGGTTTGGGAATACTGTTGGACGCGCGTGGTTCGGTTCCATTCGGATTTTCGAGGCTCCAGCGATTGGTAGCGCGGTCTTCCTCGATGTTGTCATTGCCGAAGCGCAGGCCTTTTTTACCATTGTACACTTTGTTGCCACCATTCCCATAGCAATCTACCGAAAAGTCGATTCGTTTCCAGTTGATCCCGGCATTAATACCATAATAAAACTTAGGCTGATAGCTGCCTGCGAAAACGCGGTCGAGTTCGCTCAGGGTACCGTCGCCATTCACGTCGGTATAGATCAGGTCGCCGGGTTTGGCACCTGTAAAGTGTGGCGAGGCTTCTATCTCTTCCTGTGTGCGGTAGATGCCTTCTGTCTGATATACCCAGAAGCTGCCGATGGGCTGGCCTTCTACGGTGTAGGTAACAATCTCGCCATTGCCCAGGCTTCCGCTGCGGATCTGCAGGTTGCCGTCAACAGCTTCCACATTATTTTTATTAAAAGTGATATTGCCACCAACGAAATAGGTGAAATCGTTAGAGATTTTGTCATTCCAGTTAAGAGAAACTTCCACTCCCTTATTTCGTACGTCGGCAGCCTGTGAAATCACGGTGCGGTCGGCATCGCCAACAGCCGAAGGCAGTGTGATACTCACGTAGTTGTTAGACAGTTTGTTATAAAAACCTACTTCACCACGCAAACGACGGTTGACGATCAGAAATTCCATACCGATGTCGTAACCGAAGGTAGGTTCCCAGGTGGCCAGTGCATCTTTTATCTGATCGAAAGTGATGGCTTGCTGCGGTGTTCCGCTTTGTCCGCCAAAAGCATAATAATTGCTCAGAATAGTGACACCGGTAAGTACGCTTAGGTTGCGGAGATAATCTTGTCCAACTTTGCCATAGCTGCCTCGCAGTTTAAGCTCGTCAAAAAAAGTTTGGTTTTCCATAAAGGGTTCCTGAGTAACTATCCAGGTAGCTCCCGCCGACCAAAACGTTTCCCATTTCTGGTTAACGGGAAAGCTGCTGGAGCCGTCGCGGCGCATCGAGCCACTGAGGCTGTATCGGCTCTTATAAGTGTAAGTAGCACGACCATAAAGTGCTTCGCGTGTGTACAAGTCGCCATAGCTGCCACTGTTGATGGTGGTCTGATCACCCTGCCCGATATACCAGAGGTTTCTTTGGTTGGGCACCCCTTTTACACTGCTAAATAGTGAAGTGGGTTTATCGCGATCAGCGGAATAGCCGGCGGTAAGAATTATTTGATGACGCAAAGCGAAAGTCTTGGTATAGTTTGCATTGTTGTCGAAAATCCAATAAAATCCTTGGCCAGATGACACCGTGAGATCGGAGATTTCGTTTTTCTGTCCGCTCCAGATATAGTATTCGGGTAAATAGTTGATGTTGTCGTTATCATAGCGATCGAAGTTAAAACTGCTGCGAAGGGTTAGTCCTTCCACAGGCTTCAGCTCGACATATACATTTCCCATCAAACGTTGCTGCTTAAAAATGTCGTTGGTATAATGCAGCTTTGCCACCGGGTTGGCCACGCTCAGTGCCTGCAAATAGCCCCAGTCGCCATTGGCATATTGTACCGGAGCTGTCGGTGACATCCGATAGGCATCATCGAAAACATTGGGCTTGTTGTCGTTTTTCGATACGCTGATGTTCAGGTTGTAGCCAAGTTTGATAAAGTCTGCTGGTTTAAAATCATTGGCTAACCTGAAAACATACCGCGAGTAATCGTTGCCTTTGATGATGCCGTTGTCCACAAAATATCCCGCGCTAAAATAGTATGTTATCTTTTCGGAGCCGCCGCTGATGTTCAGGTTGTAGTTGTTCATCATCCCGGAACGACTAACTTCATCAAACCAATTAGTGTTGTATTTCAGTGTGTCAGGATCAAAAAGCGCTGGCTGTCCGTCGTAGGCACGGGCTTCGTTGGTGTAGTTGGCATACTGCTTCGCATCGGCCATTTTCACTTTGTTGGTCATTTGGCGAAAGCCAACATAGCTGTCGAAGTTCACCTTCATTTTTCCTGCTTTGCCCGATTTGGTAGTGATAATTATTACCCCGCTGCCAGCGCGGCTTCCATAGATGGCTTGTGAAGCAGCATCTTTAAGGATTTCCATCGATTGGATGTCGGAACTGTTGATGTTGGTAATGTCACCGCCAATATTGCCATCCACTACATATAGTGGGTTGCTTCCGGCATTTACAGAGGAGATACCACGTATGCGTACCTGCGGCTGTTCACCGGGCTTGCCGCTGGATGAAACCTGCACTCCCGCGCTTTTACCTTGCAATGCCTGTGCAGCAGTGAGCACCGGTTCACGTGCTATCTTTTCGCCATCCACTTTGGCAATGGCGCCCACCACCTGGCTCTTGAGCAACTGACCGTAGCCCACCACGATCACTTCGTCGAGAAAGGTGGTAGCAGACCACAGCGCTACATTAATAACCGACTGGCTGCCCACAGTCTTGTCTTGTTGTTCGTAACCGATGAACGAGAATTCCAGCACATCTTCGGGTGCAGCCAGGAGGCTGTAGAAGCCGTTCACGTCGGTGACCGTTCCTGTAAAGGTGCCTTTGATCAAAATGTTGACGCCCGGCAGGGTGGTGCCGTCGGCGTTGTCGGTCACCGTTCCTGTCACAGTTTTTTGCTGTGCCTGAACGGTAGTGAAACCGGCAATGAGAATCAGTAACAGTAGAAGTTTTGATTTCATATTTCTAATTTTTAAGTGAATTCATTTTTGATCTATTTATATTTCCAACAAATGTCTAAAAAATTAGATAAACATTTACATAATATTATTTTTCATTCATTTTAACTCTCAAGCCAGCCTCCGGTAAATCCGGCTTTTTGCAATCCGTCGCGGATATAATTGTTTTGTTTCATCAAATCCCAAATCAGCCCGGTGCGATGGTTTTCGAGCATGATGAGGATGGCTCCCTGATCGATGCCGATATAATCCTTGTCGAACCAACCATCTGGATTTTCTTCATTTACGAAAGTGAGATTAAAAGCATCTTTAAAACCGTATTGGTTGTAGAGGCGCTTGCCATAGCGCTGGTACATTTCGTTTAAAGCGGATAAACACGTATCAGGAGCAAAGGGTATGCTTGCACCAGCGGCGGTAGGAGCGATGGTTCCATCGTCGATCAAATAATCGGCAGCGGCACCGCGTGCCCTGTAGGCCATAAACTGAATGGTGGTGTCGCGGAATTGCTGTCGTTTGTTGCCGGGGCCGTCGCAGGCGGTAAGTCCCCAAATATTTGTGTCGTAACCGGTAAATCCTGTAGGATTCTCTATGCAATAAGCGCGGTTGGCCAGCACGGCGCGGCGTGAGTTTTCGTAATAGTCGATTCCGCGTGCACGCATGTAAGCATCCTGTATGCCACGAAAGTCGATGTACATGTGCGAATACTGATGTCCGAAGAGAGGACCGAAGTTTACATGCTCAAAACCCTGATAATTAGCCCACAGGTAGGTCGCCGTCCAATTTTCCCACACTTTGGCAGGGATGGGGTGGGTTGGGGAACCAAGCGCCAGGATGTTCAGGATCATGGCTTCGTCGTAGCCGCTCCATTCAGCATCCAAAAATCCTTTTCCCTTTTCGGGATGCCAACCCATGGATAAGAGTTGGTTGTCGTTGAGAAACCAATCCCATTCAACGCGGCGGTAGAGACTATCGGCAAGTTGGCGAATTCCCGTTTCGGTGCTGTCGTTGCTATCGAAATATTCGTAGCACGAAAGTATGCCGGCGATGAGCAGTCCCGTGTCGATGGTCGAAAGTTCCACCTGCTCATGACGTAAGCCAGTGCGCATATTTAGAAAATGATAAAAGAAACCTTTGTAGCCGGCCACGCCGGAGGTAGCGTCGCCCATGGGCAGATTCATGATAAAGCGGAGGGTTTTCAGCACGCGTTCGGCGGCCTGCTCACGCCTGATGTACCTGTTTTCCACTCCGATGATGTAAGCTGTAAATCCAAAACCCATCGCGGCAATACTCGAAAACGATTCCGTTGGCCAGCGGTCGGGCGTGAGGCCGCTCACGCTGTCGGCAGTTTCCCAAAAGTAATCGAAGGTACGGCGGTGCAGATCATCCAGGTTCAGGCTGTCGTCCATGCCCAGGCTATTGTCGACACTCTTTTTTTGGCATTGTTGATTGCAAGCCGAAAAAGCAACCAGCAGCAGAGTTGCTAAAGTAAGGATTAGCGTGTGTTTCATAAGTCGGGTCTTTTTGTTTAACAGACTTAAGTTTTCGATCGTCGGAGAACCAAAGCCAAAAGTACAAAAATCAGAGGAGACTACACTTTTTAAAAAGTGAAGTAAAAATTACTGCAACTTTTCCCTATTTACTACCTGCTTTTTAAACGGTGGGCAAAAGGTGCATGTGGCTGATGCGCGAGAATGCGCCCGGCTTCGTCATCAAAGGCTATGGGATCGTTGATGTGAGAAAGCCTATCGAAAAGCTGATCGGAATCCGTGAACCAATGCACGAAGTACCACCAATAGTCTTTTTTCTTGCCAAGTTGTGCAAGCGATGAGCGTCCTTTGGCGGCCAATTCCTGTATCAAATCATTGTAAAAATTAATCAATGTGTCGCGATGTTTTTCGTCCGGAGTGGTTGTGGCGGCCAGCATTATTTGCTCGGCGAGAAAGGGATTGGCAAGCAGTCCGCGACCCAGCATCCAGCCGGCGGCAGTCGGATATCTTTTGCGAGTAGCAAGAAAGCTTTCCCTGTCGGTGATGTCGCCGCTAAAAACCCAGGGATATTTTATGCGTCCCACGGCAGCATCGAGGGTTTCCAGATGCATGGCGCCGTCGTACATCTGCACGCCGATGCGCGGATGGATGACGAGGCTTTGCAGCGGATAGTCATTAAAAACCTCCATTAGCTTCTCAAACTCTTCCGGATGGTGATAGCCCAGCCGCGTTTTGATGGAGAGCGCGATGGGCAGCGCCGGGATGATTTCGTCGAGCAGTTGGCGCAGCAGGTCGGGAAAAGGCAACAAGCCGGAGCCGCGTTTTTTGCGGGCCACCGAGGGTTTGGGGCAGCCCAGGTTCCAGTTGACGGTGGCATAGCCCAGCTCCTGCAGGCGGTGCGACAGCAGTATAAATTTCTCGGGATCGTTGCCCAATACCTGCGGGATGATTGCCAGTCCCGGATTGGCTTCGGGCAGCACGTCGCGAAGATGCTGCTGACGGAAACGTGACCCCTCGGCCAGCGCGATAAACGGACTCATCATCTGGTGGATGCCCGAAAAATGTCGCGACCAGGCGCGCCGAAATTCCGCCTCTGTCAAGCCTTGCAGCGGAGCCATAATCACCATATCTTTTGACATTTAGGGTTATTCATTAAATATTAAACTTCTGTTGTAAACAAATTCCAAAGTCCAAAAAACAATTTTCAAATAAATCACAATATTCAAACCCGACAACCTGATAACTTCTTCATTCCAGAGCTGCAGGCACATCGTTCGGATCACCGTTCGGGCTTAGGCTTGGGTGGCTGTGGTGGCTGAGCCTGTCGAAGCCAGCTTATCGAAGCCTGCCTAAGCTGTATTTATTTTTGCAGGCTTTGCCTGCTTTTACTAATTTAATTGTAAAAAGATGGCAACAGGCAAAGCCTGTAAAACATAGGCTGAACGAGGCACAGCCTCGTCAAAACCTCGTTCAATTCAAATTCCGACAACCCAACAACTTCTTAAATTCATCCTCCCTCCTTTTTGCTGCCGTATTTCTCCAGGATAGCTGAAAGGGCGGCAAGCATCAGGCCGGTGTCGTTGTCGTTGAGCAGTGCCAGGCGCTCCAGGATTCGGTTGTAAAACACTTCGCTGCGGCTGATGTGGGTGTCGGCAAGGATCTCTTTGGTTTGCTGAAGCAGCACCGAAAGCTTGGCCTGATCCGGCACCGGAACCTTTGAAGTGGCTGGCAACTGATGCGAAGATGAAAGAATGTAGGCGTAAAGCATCACCGCCTGCGCCAGATTGAGCGACGGATAAGCGGTGGCCATGGGAACATAGGTAGAGATGTGGCAAAGTGCCATCTCATCGTTGGTAAGCCCCGACTCTTCGCGGCCAAAAACAATGGCCACTTTCTGGATGGTGCCGACTTTGCTTTGCAGCAGTTCGGGCAAAAGATTGGCCGCATGGTGGTCGCCGCGCACGGATCGCTCTTTGGCACTGGTGGCTACAGCAAAATCGACATCTGTAAGCGCCTCGCTGAGGGTATCGAAAACGGAAGCCTGCTCCAGGATTTCTGCGGAAGCATGGGCTACCCAACGTGCCTTCCCCTCCAAAAAGGTACATGGGCGCACCAGCCGCAACTCACCAAAACCCATCGTTTTGAGGGCGCGCGCAGCAGCCCCGACATTTTCGGGCACTGCAGGTTCTACAAGGATGAAGATGATTTGCATAGATTTATTTCCTAATAATAGCTACTTTTCATTAAGCTCAATTTTATTTGAGGTCTATGTCGTTGAGGGTTTTAGAATGTTGAATTCTTTCTTCAAGAATCAATTTGCCTTTACTATTAAAACGAGCGCGGTATACATTCACTCCATTTTCGTAAAACAGGGAATCCATCAAATTTCCATTTTTCCTTATGTATCTTAAGTCACCATGAAGTTGTTTTTCCATAAATCCGGTTTCGATGTATTTTCCAATGGACGTTTTGCAAGCCACTAAAAAGCCGTAGTAATAAGCCTGACCGATTATTGTCCGTGGGTATTCATCTTCATGGTAAGTTTCACGGAAAAGTATGCGGCCTTTCGTATCATAAATTTCCCTGATGCCAACGATTCTTCCTTCCTCCCATATCGATTTTTCAATGATTTTTCCTTTTTCAGAAAACCTTGTGTAATTTCCATGTATCAAAGTACGAGAATTAAAAACCTTGAGCCAATATTCTGCCTGGATATTTCCATTAGGATAATAATCTCTTTTCATAAAGGAATCAGCCTCTGAAACTTGCGAGTAAATGGTTTGGCTTATTACAAGCAAAAACAGAATAGTAAAAAGTGATCTCACACGGATTGTCATTCTGTGAAAGTTATTATGATTAATAATCAGTTATCGTTTTCGCCGATATGCCGTTTTTTTAAAATTCTCTTTCACTCCTGCCGGTTTCCACAGATGCACCAGTGCTTTGGTTTCAAAAAATTCTTCATCGAAGTAGCGGCTGAGCGGATAAACCTGGCTGTGAAGTTTTAGCTGCATCAGCTCGGGGGTAAGGTCGCCGCCTTTGAGGTAGAGGATTCCACTGGGCAAAGTATTGTTTCCACCGGCCCGGATGCGGGGCATTGCCCATTGTACAAATTGCGGAAGCTGCGTCACCGCACGGCTTACGATAAAGTCTGAGGTTTCTTTCGTCTCTTCCAGACGCACGGCGGCGGCCGTTATATTGGTCAGCGAAAGACTTTCGGCGACAGCCTGCACCACTTTTATCTTTTTGGTGATGGAGTCGATGAGGTGAAACCTGACCTCCGGAAAGATGATGGCCAGCGGGATGCCCGGAAATCCGCCGCCTGTGCCCGCATCGATAACCAGCGTGCCATCAGCAAAACTGATTACTTTGGCAATGGCCAGCGAATGAAGCACATGCCGCTCGTAGAGATTTTCGATGTCGCGACGTGAGATCACATTCACGCGTTCGTTCCAAAAAGTGTAAAGTTCCTGCAACTGTCCGAGTTGCTCCAACTGCCGTACGGAAAGGTCGGCGAAGTATTTTTTGATAATTTCCATCGCCGCAAAGATAGTAAGTTGAAAGTTTGAAAAGTTGAAAAGTTAAAGGGTTGAAAGGTCTTTTCCAACCAAAACCCTTACTTTTACCCCCTGTAAAAACGAATACATTTTTTTTGATGGAAACATTTCTTAAACGTGTAGCCCGTACCATCATCGAAACTGATGGTAACCGGCTGGATAAGATCTGCGTGGTGATGCCCAACCGGCGTGCAGGATTATTTTTGCGAAAGCATATTGCCGACCTGGCGGGCCGTACGGTGTGGTCGCCCGACTTTTATGCGGTGGACGATTTCTACGCCCGCCTCTCCGGGTTTACGCTGGCCGATCCGGTGGTGATCGACTTTGAACTCTATGAAATACACCGCCGGATAGAAAAGGAAAAAGCACAGCCTTTCGGCGAATTTATAAAATGGGGACATGTGCTGCAGACGGATTTCAGCGACATCGATGCGCATCTGGTGGATGCCCGCAGCATCTTCGGCTACCTCACCGAGGTAAAGGTGATCGAAAAATGGAACCTCACCCCCGATGAAATCACGGCTGCTGTGCGCGACTACCTTCGATTTTATAGCTCTTTGTACGAATATTATTCGCAGCTGGCCAACAATCTTGCAGCAAATGGCAGCGCCTGGCCTGGCAGGATGTACCGCTTTGCCGCGGAAAATATTACCAAAATAGCTGGAGATTTGCCCTGGACTAAAATTTATTTTGCAGGTTTTAATGCGCTCACCACTGCCGAGGAAGCGGTGATGAAATATTTGATTGATGAAGGCAAGGCCACTTTACTTCCCGATGCCGATCATTACTACCTAGATGATCCTGGCCAGGAAGCAGGTGTTTTTTTGCGAAAGCAAATGCGCCACTTCGGGAAACAGTATTTCGAAGCGGCAACCAACTATTTTGCTGAAGCGCCACCCAAAAAGATTCAGGTGCATGGTGTAGCCGGGATCAGTGGGCAGGCGGTGCATGCCGGAACGCTTTTGCAGCAGTGGCTTGCGGCACAGGGAGCTGATGCCGGGCAGATGGCGGTGGTGCTGGCCGATGAGCAACTGATGATGCCGGTGCTCAACGCGCTGCCCGAGAACCTGTCGGCTTTTAATGTTACCATGGGATATCCGCTCAATGCCACGCCGCAGTATAGTTTTTTGGTTTATCTGCTAAAGATGCACGAAAACAAGAGGCGTTTTGAAATCACTACGCAAAGTGCCAGTCAGGGCTTTCATTATAATGATGTGCTGCGCCTGTTGCAGCATCCGCTTACGGCGCAGGTTTTCGATCCGGCTCCCTTGGTTGGCGCTATCCGCAAATCCAACCAAACATTTTATTCTCCTGCTGAAATCAGATCCCTTGTTGAACGGATCCCAAAGGATGTTTTAGATATTGCTGAAAAACCACTCCAGCTTATGGGGTTGATTTTTGGTGCCATAGGCGACGACCCGGCACAAATGCTGGCCACCGCCGGCGGAATTGTTAACTTTTTTAGAAATCATTATAAAAGTAAAAATGCTGAAAAGCAATCCTCCGGAACCAGCGATCTGCAGTTGGAATATCTTTTTAATATAGCCCTTCTTCTTACGCGCATCAACGATCTGAACGTCCGTTACGGGACCATCGACAGCATCAAATCGTTGCGTGAGGTTTTTACGGCCATTGCGCGCACGCAACGACTTCCTTTTTCGGGTGAGCCGCTGCGGGGCGCACAGGTGATGGGTCTGCTCGAGACTAGAAGTCTTGGTTTTGATAAAGTAATTTTGCTTGGCGCTAATGAAGGCAAATTGCCGGCAGCCAAAAGCAACGATTCGTATATTCCTGCCGACATCCGTGCCGAATACAAATTGCCGACAGCTTCACAAAAAGCCGCTGTGTATGCTTATCATTTTTATCGGTTGCTGTGCGGGGCACAGGAGGTACACATCATTTACAACACCAACCAGGATTCCGATTCCAAAGAGCAAAGCCGCTTTATCCGGCAGATCGTCCATGAGTTGCCACGCTACAATCCGGCTATTAAAATTGAAGAAGCTATTGCAACTGCGCCGCCCCCATCGCCGGGCAGCGACAGGATAATAGAGGTGCAGAAAACCGAAAGCGTAATGGCGCAACTGGCGGCCAAAGCCAAGCGAGGATTATCAGCTACCTCACTCAACGATTACAGAAAGTGTGGGTTGCGGTTTTATCTAAAAAATCTTGCCGGCCTGAAAGAACCCGACGAAGTGCAGGAAACCATCGATCACCGAATCATCGGCAACATCGTGCATGAGGTTCTGGAGAAACTTTACATTCCTATAAAAGGAAAACAACTTTTAGCGGCTGACATTTCCACTCTGCAATCAAAGGTGGAAATTGAAATGCAGTGGGCCTTATTAAAGGAATATAATCAAGGTCAGGTGGAGTGGGGGCGCAACAAGCTGCTGCTTGAAGTGATCCGTAAGTTTATCGACGATTTTTTGCTTACAGAAATAAAGCTACTGAAAGCACAGCCAGAGGCACTGCAGATAATCGGGCTGGAAGAGGTTTTATCATTAGAGCTGGAAATCCCCAACAGGGAGCAGCAAATAAGAATCTACGGCAGAATCGATCGCATCGACCGGCTGGCTGGGATGATCCGCATTATCGATTATAAAACTGGCGGCGTAAGCGGTGCCTCAGAACTGCGACTCAAAGACTGGGAGGGTTTGCAGCAGGGCGATAAGTACGATAAGATTTTTCAGGTACTGCTTTACGCGTGGCTTTATACCAAAACCGGGCATCATACGGGTGGCGACTTTGAGACTGGTATTATCAGCCTGCGCAAGCTCAGCCTGGGAATGATCAGCTTTGGAATAAAAGGCGACGACAAAAAATTCGATTCCGCACTGGACGAAGAAAAGCTGGAAGCCTTCGAGTCGTATCTTTTGGATTTGCTCGATAATCTTTTTGATGAAACAATCCCCTTTTCACAAACCCCAATAATAGAAACCTGCAGAACCTGTATTTATAAAACAATGTGTCGGAGGTAGGGGATTTCCGATTGAAAAACACTCCACGAATTCACGCGAATTAGACGAATGAACACAAAAATAATTTGCATTTAATGGCTTAATTGGAGAAATTCATGGAGGATTTTACGGATAATTTATTTTGGCCATCGAAAGATATCATTGCGATTCATCGGCCGCATGTGCTGGTTCCAGCGGAAGTCGCGCAGAAAAAACTGATCGGCAGGTAGCTCGCCTTCGTTGTAAAGTGTGGCGTCGGGATTTTCGAAATAGATGATTCCATCTATCTGGCGATCGACAATGAAAATCTCCATACGTCCTGCCACAGCTTTATTTATCCCGATAAGGGCGCCTTCTTCTTCGCGCACAAAATAAATAGTCTCGCTGTTGCCGTCCACCTTCACCAGGTTTAGATCGTTATTTTCAAAATAAGCCATCATCTTTTTGCCTTTGATCTGGTTATAATTTTCAGCGCCATAGTCATCTTTGGAAATGATAAAAGCCGAGCCGGTCATCTGCATCGAGTCGGCGCGCTGGCCGGAGCTATAGATGATGATGTCGTCGGCGGTGAGCTGGTTTTCGTCGGTCCATAATATCGGGTCATAAAACATGTGAATGGTGGAATCGGCAAACGAATATACCAGCGAGTCGCTCATCCCCTGCAGGTCGGTTTTATAAAACCTGCTGTGGTGGTAAGCCTTGAGCTGAAGCGGATTGTCGGCCGTGTCGAAGGTGAGCCAGAGGGTGTCGGCATGCAGGAAAAGGCTGTCGGTGGCATTGGCCATAATGGCCACGGCGCTGTCGGTAGCCCAGGCATAACCCTGGTTGCGGTGGTAGTCGGCATAGTTGCCCGTAACAATCACTTTTTGTAATGTGTCCTGTAAAAAAACATTGCCAAACATTTCACCGATACCGGTAGCTTTTTCAAAATAGATGCTGTCGCCGCGCAGGTATTGCTCTTTGTAAATCATATACGCATTTTGCTGCAGCATGGTGATGTCGGTGCGGGTATCGTAATACCCATCTTCGGCATACAAAAACTCGTCTTCCCCGGTGATGGTGGTAGGTCCCGAAATAAAGGCGGTGGCAGTGGTTGTGTTATAAATCAACGTATCGGAACGCAGCAGATATTCAGGATTAGCCAATTCTACATTGTTTTTGAAATGGGCAAGTTTGGTGTCGGTATAATAAATGCCATAGCTGCTGCTGAGTTCGTTGTCCTTGTTTTCGATGCGCCCGCCGGTGGAATAGTAGGCGGTGCGTGTCTTACGGTTGAATTTGAGTTGGTTTGTATAGAGTGTAGCCTGGTTGTCCTTCAATATCACGTTGCCCGACATCACCGCCACGCGCGTTATTCCGTTGTAATGGAGCGTGTCGCCGTAGAGGTTGAGGGTGTCGCTCATTTTGATATGAACTTTACCGTAAGCGTAAAGGTCGCTGCGGCGGGAATTTAGGATGGCGCTGTCGCAATAGAGATAGGCGCCGTCGTGTTCAAACTGCACATCTCCTACCAGAATGTTGAGATCTTCGCCACCGCTTTTCAGGCCCCGCAGGTCGTCGGCATGGATGATTTGTATCCTCGTTTTGGTTTGCCCAGGCACTTTTTTGCAGAGCATGGAACTGCTGCTGATGATCATCACCAAAAAGATTAGACGAAGAAAAGGATTTCTCATCATGAGCCGCATCGCTTGATTATTATTGACCTTCGGATAACTCCGGTGGGGCGAAGATATTATTTTACCGCCATCTTCATCCTCTGTCACCAAAGCATCAGCATTTGATCATTGCAGGAGCGTTATCTCCTGTCTTTATTTGTTAAAATGAAAAAAACATCAACAGGCATAGTCTCGCCCAAACCCCTGGTGCTTTTATTTCAAAATTCAACATTCCCTTCGATAAACTCAGGGCAGGCTTTATTCTGCGGTTCGATATTCAAAAAAAAGGGAATTAGAAATGAAGAAGAAAAAAGAAGATTGAATCTTAAATAGAGCCGTCGTGCGGTGGTTGCGGTGGTTGAGCTTGTCGAAACCAGCGCAGTCGAAACTACATCTTTATCCATAAATATTCCAGCGGCTGCATAGTGATGGTTTGTTCAAGTTCGTTGTAATCTACTTCGTTGCCAAACATATCCGTCCAGTTTATCTCGGGTTGAATGCTAAGCCGGAAAGTCTGCGGCTGGTCGCTGAGGTTATGGAAAATCATCAGGCGTTCGTCCTTCCATTTGCGGATAAAAGCCAAAATGTGGTCGTTAATCATGCCGTCGGTTTGGTGGGTTTCGAGCCAGAAGATGGAGCCACGGCCAAAGGTTTTGTGGTTCTTGCGTTTGTTCACCATTTTAGAAATACGGCTATAAGTGCGTGCTGCAAGCGAAGTGCTGTCGGCCAGGTCGCGGTCGAGCTGCTGCCAGTCGATGTACCCACGCACCAAAAAGCGGGTGTCGTCCTTACCGGTTTCGGCAATTTTCTCTTTATAATAATCGTAATCGTTGCGCTTGCCAAACTCGTCGCCATAATAAATGATAGGTGTTCCGGGCAGGGTAAGCATCACCGAGAAAGCCAGCGCAATTTTGTCGGGGTTGGCGTCGAGCAGATCGGCCAGACGTGCGGAGATACCTTCGCCTATTCTGAAATTCCATTCAGGCTTTTTGCAATAATGATTATGAATGTAGGCACGGTCTTCTTCCGAAACATAAACCAGCTCCAGGCTCAACTCGTCGTGACAGCGCAAAAAAGTAAACCACTGTGCCGACGATGGTATTTCGGGCGTAACATTCTTGCTTAGTGTGGTGCGGATGGGCTTGTTGCTTTGCATGGCGATGGCTTTAAACATCTGCGGCATCAGCGGGAAGTGATAACCGGCGTGACATTCGTCGCCGTTGCCAAAATATTTTACAACCTCCACAGGTTTCTGGCAGGCTTCGGCCAGCAGCAAAGTGTTGGGGCGTACATAATCCAGCACCGCCCTGAAAAACTTAACGATGGTATGCGTCTGCGGCAGGTTTTCGCAGTCGGTGCCTTCCTCCTTCCAAAGGTAGGGGATGGCGTCGGCACGGAATCCATCCACGCCTTCGCCTTGCCAGAAAACCAGATTTTTCACCATCTCCGTCAGCACCGACGGATTGCGATAGTTGAGGTCGGGCTGAAAATTAAAAAACCGATGGAAATAATAGCCCTTCTCATCTTTTTCCCAATTACTCTCTTCGAGACCTTTGAAGATGATGCGTGCGTCTGCGTATTTTGTGTTGTCATCGCTCCAGATGTAGAAATCGCGATAAGGGTTATCGGCGCTTTTGCGCGATTCGACAAACCACGGATGCTCTTCGGAGGTATGGTTGATGGCGATATCAAAAATCACCCGCAGGTTACGTTGGTGCGCTGCATCCAAAAAATCTCTAAAAGCATATTGCTTTTCCTGACGGCTGGCTGAAGCCGGTAACCCGAGCAATTCATGGCGCACGCTGGTATGGTCGCTGATGTCGAAGCCCGCGTCGCGCATCGGTGAGGAGAGGATAGGCAGCAGCCAAAGGCAGTTGACGCCCAGCTTTTGGAGATAATCGAGTTTTTCGATCAGGCCTTCGAAATCGTTATTAAACAAATCGACATACAACGAATAGACGATGGCATCTTTGTACCATTCGGCGGGTTGTGGCTTTATCTCTTTGCTTTTCGCAAAATGATCGAGCCATCCGATAAAATCAATAAGTTTATCATTATGCCGTTCGCCGTAAAGGTTGTTCCAGTGTTTGCGGATTGTTGCGTCGTTGTTTGCCATAGCCAGGATTATTAATGGATTTGATTAGCAAAAATAAAAAAAATCGGCATTGTAGAGACGCACGGCCATGCGTCTGTACGTTCCGTGCGTCTGTACATGCCGTGCGTCTGTACAATACCGCACGTCTTTACATGCCGTGGATTTGTATTAAGATTTTGTCCGTGTCCCAAAGGATTTTAATTATCATCTGTTTTTTTGCGGCATCGTACCAATAGGCCGGTGTAGTTGCCGATTGCAATTTTTCCTGTAAAGATACCGGCTGAATGGATGTTGAGCCGGCCATTATTCTTTCAGGAGCCGTTTCCACCCCATGAACCATCAGCGTAATATTGCGCTTGGCCGGCATGTTTTTGTATGCTCCGGCTATGTCACGCTCAAGTGTTAGCAATAAGAGTTCCTCCGCGGCAGTACTGCGAAAATGAAGCAGTTCGTATTGATTTTTTGCGAAAGTATTGCGCGTGATGCCGTCATCTTCGTACATCGTAAACGCCGAAAACGGAACTTCAGGAGTGTAGTAAAAATGCAGCGTTAGATTTTGAGAACTGTAATCCTTCGTGTTTGTGATGGGTTCCGTCATTGGGATGAAGGCGCCGCCACGCACAAAAACAGGGATTTTTTGCAGCGTCAACGGCTGGTTAATCCATCGTGAACCGTAGAGTTTTTCATCATTAAAAAAATCGAACCATACGCCTTTCGGCAAATAAAGCCGTCGGTGCGTTTGTTTGGATTCTGTCACCGGCGCCACCAGAATATTGTTGCCCCACAGGTAAGTGTCGGTAACACCCGAAAGCGCCTTGAAGTAGGGCTCTTCGGCAAACAGCGGCTTTGTGATGGGAATCCCCTGCGTGCTATTGAGCCACGCCAGCGAATAGTTGTACGGCAGCAGCCGGTAGCGCAAGTCGATGAGTTGATGCAGGATTTTTTGGATGCTGTCGGGATAATTATAAGGCTCGACCGGTGCATGTGGGTCGCCATGAACGCGGAAAACGGGATTGAATACGCCGTATTGCAGCCAGCGCAGGTAGAGTTCGGCATCTTCCACTCCCATGGCAAAGCCGCCCAGGTCGGAGTGCATATACGGGAACCCGCTCATGGCCATGCCCAGCAATGCCCGCGGCTGCGCCTGCAAACCCTGCCAGCTTCGCGCCACATCGCCCGACCACGGGTAAATGCTGTAGCGTTGCGAACCCGCAAAGCCCGCGCGGTTAAGGTTGAAAAGCCTTACTTCCGGGTAACGTTCTGCATAGTTTTCGGCAAGCATCTTATGCCAGTAATGGGCGTAGATGTTGTGAACCTGCGTAGCATTTCCCACCACATGCTGCATGTTGTCGGGATGGTTTTCGGGCTCGCCCAGGTCGCCCCACCAGCCGGCAACGCCAATGTCGATCTGCCGGTGGTATTTCTCCCAGAACCATTGCTGCATGCGTGGCTGGAAAATGTCGAACAATCCGCCGGGGCCAAACCAAAACTTGTCGAGGATCATGGTGCTGCCGTCCTGATTTTTGCCCAGCAGCCCGGCTTCACTCAGGGTGTTAAAATAGCGCGACTCGGGCAGCACGTAAGGCTCGGTGATGAGGATGGTTTTTATCCCCTGATTGGCAAAGTCGGCAATCATCTTTTCCGGCTCCGGCCATTTTTTGGTGTACCAATCCAGGTCGCCCATATAAAAGCTGTCGTGTACGCCGGCGCCAAACCAGTAGAGATCAATCACCACGGCATCGAGCGGATAACCTTCGGCCAAAATACGGCTCACCATCTGTCGGGCCTCCGCCTCCGACTCATAGCCAAAGCGCGACTGGATATAACCCAGCGCCCACCGCGGCGGCATGGGCTGAAAGCCTGTAAGCTGATGATAATTTTTGAGGATGCTGTCGGTGGCGCCACCGCCAATTACATAATACGCCATGTGACCACCTGTGGAAGCAAAGGTCATTATGTTGGCCTGCGCCTCGTCGATGTCGAGGATTCCCTTTTCGGGATTGTCGAAAAGCAGTCCGTAGCCAGCAGAGGAAACCACGAAAGGAACCGAGAAATTCAGGTTGGGAGCGTCGGTGCTGTAACCATAGTGCACCTGGTTGTAAAGCTCGAGGTGTTGATCGCGCAGGTCGAAAGCGGTGGTTCGAAAGCCGGCGCCGTAGATGTGTTCATCGGCGTCAAGTTTGAACGAAAATCCACGCAAAGTGTCATGATCAAAAAAAGGACGGTAACTCGTTAGCACGGTATCCGGGCCGCTGACAAAGGTAAAACGAAGGGGGGATTTGTCTATCACCACCTGCATCTCATTTGATCCATAAATCAATTGCCGGTCGTCGGAAGCGAAGTTTACGGAAGTAGCAGCACTGGCGGGTAAAACAGCGTGTGAGCTATCGATGAACGGGAGTTTTTGGTTGTAAAAAATTATCTCTGCCACGTCGGGCTGTGGCAGGCTGATTCGGAAGGTGCCTTTATCGGTTTTAATAAACAAACGTCCATCGCTAATCTGGTGCGATTCATAGATAAGCCGGGCGTAACCACTTTCGGGTACCAGCGTGCGCGAAAAGCGAAAAATGAAAAAGATAGCTATAAAAAACAGCAGCAAAAACAGATAGGGTTTTGCCTGCACCAATTTGAATTTATTATCGCTGTTTTTCATCTTATTCAATAACCTTGCGGTTGAACATATCGTATTTCTGGCCGGCTTTTAAAAGATAAAATTTCCGGCTACCTTTGGGAAGCTGGCTGACTTCGCCCTCTTTATGATTCCAGTCATCTTTGTCGCGCACCTCACGGTAAAAAGTTCCGTCGTAAATGGCCACGTAACTTTTGCCGATCACTTCAAATTGATTGCCGTGCGCAACGATGGCGGTGTTTTCGTCCAGCCCAATGCCCAGCATTCCCGGATGCGCATCGAGTATATCAAAAATATCAAACTGCCGGTTCATGGCAAGCAGGTGCTGATCGATGGCAGTATTGTCGAAAAATCCAAAACCTTTTTCATGATCGCCCATCATAGCCGTGTTAGTTTGCGAATCGCCACGCGCCAGATAGCTGGCCAGAATACTCGCGCCCGCAGAGCTTCCACCGATTACGCCGCCTCTGTCGAGTAGTTTCTCAAGTTGGTCAAAAACCTTTGTTCCTTCGTAAGCATCCATCAGGCGCCACTGCCTGCCACCCAAAAACCACACGCCGCGTGCATTTGTCAGTGGCTGAACAAACGCTTCGCTGTTGGCCTCTTTTGGGTCGCGTGTGTGCATAAAACTAAAGTTTGTAAAACCATAGCCCCGCCATTGCTTTTCCTGATCTGCATAAAACTGTCCGTCAGCAAGTTCCTCATCCGTAGCCGCGGTAGTTATAATGACCACGGGAGCGTCCGGGCCACCGGAAAGTTCCATGAATTTCTTAAAAACCGCCGTGTCGGTCAGGTTTCCGCCGGCGGCAATCAGGTAGCCGTTTTCGGGGCAGGAGGAGTGGGGTTGCGTGGGGCTTTCGGGTGGCTGTTGTTCGGTACATCCGAAAACGAAAATCAAAACGTAAAACAACACCGATATTTTTAATAATCTGAAATTCATTTTTGTTCTAATTTTTTTAAATCGTTAATCGTTAATCGTTAATCGTTTTTGTCAATCCTGATCTATCTGCGTTTTCAGACGCACGGCCGTGCGTCTCTACGTTCCGAATGTTCCAAATTCAAAAATAAACATACGACATGCATAAATTTAAAATCGTCAATCCCTTCGGCTACGCTCAGGGCAGGCGTAATTCGTCAACCGGACTTTGTAACTCACTTCTTATCGTTCACTGCTTCTTCGTGTGCACTCTTTTCTTTTACCAATAGCCACAGCACTGCCGAGATGGCCAGCGATATGCCGCTGATGAGATAGATGATGGATTTGTCGTCGGCATTCTTTATAAAAAATCCCAGCACCAGACTGGCCACGAGTTGCGGCAGTACCACCGAAAGATTGAAGATTCCCATAAAAAATCCCATTTTTACTTTGTTTACTTTCTCGCTCATGATGGCAAAAGGGAGGCTCACCACTGCAGCCCAGCCCAGACTCAGCAGCACAAAGATGAGGTACATCGTGATGGTGTCGCGCACCAGCAGCACGATTAGAAAATAGCCAACAGCCATCGAAGCCACCGAAAGTACCTGCGTTTTTACTTTGCCAATGCGGCGCGACAGCGGCTCCAGCAGCACGATGGGGAAAATGGCGCCCACAGCGTTAAGGATAAAAAACGACCATCCGATGATGGCGCCGAGATAGGCGCCGTCGGTGGTGTGGAAGCGCTGCTCGAAGAAGGCGATGCTGTAAATAAACATCGTTTGAATTCCCAGCCACGAAAAGCTATGTGCGAAATATATCCGGAAGAGCTGCTTCCAGTCGGTGCGGGTAGGTTCCACATCTTTGTCTTCGACGCTGATCAGGTCGCGCGGCTCGGTGATAAAAAACATCGGCACCACCGAGAATAAGAATACTACGGCAACGCCGATATAAATTAACTCCATGTTACCAACCAGTGCAGCGATGAGATAAGCGCCGGCGCCGAAGAAATTGGAGATGGACTGCATCCAGGTGTAGCCTTTGGTGCGTGGCTCTCCATCGGGCGTTACGTCGGCAATGATGGCACGCGTGGGATTAAAGCTGATGTTGATGGAAAGATCGAGCGTGAGCGCCACGGTAGTTGCTACCGCCACAATACTGCCAATGCCGAGGCTGGTGCTAATCAGCCCGATGTTGGGCAGCGCCAGTATCGCCAGTGCCGCCAGGGTGCCGCCGATAAAGATGAAAGGCCTTCGCCGTCCACCCCAAAACCAGGTGCCGTCGCTGATAAGCCCCACAATAGGCTGCCCGATGATGCCGGCAATGGGACCGGCTGCCCACACGATGCCGATTTCGTCCATCTCCAGGCCGTACTGCGTGCGCAATATCCAGCTCAGGACTGCGATTTGTATCGACAACCCAAAACCCATCGCCGTGGCGGGAAGCCCCAGAACGACGTAGAAAAAATTCGATAATCTCTTTTGAAATGGTAGCATATTATTTAGTTTTCTGATGTTTTAAAATTGCAACAATAAGTCGTTTTTTCTTTATTTAAAAATAATTTCATCTTCCCTAAGTTTAGCGTTTACCGCAATTTAATCACCAGTGCCTCCTTGGCGGGAATAGTCAAATTCTCCAGCACCACCGTGGTTCCGTCGAGCACATTCATTCCGGTACTAATGCCTTTCGTCATCTCGGCGTAGCGTTTCAAATCCAAAGGATGGCTTTCGTTGCTGTTGTTGAGCACGATCATCATCATCTCGTCGTCATTATGACGGAAATAAACATACACATTGTCCTCTGGGATAAAATGGGTGAGTTTGCCGGTTTGTAAAACCTTGTGGTTTTTGCGATAGTTGGCCAGTTTTTGCGTAAAGCGCAACATATCTTCTTCATCGGCGGTGCGCCCTGAAGCTGTGAATTTGTTGGCCGAATCAGTTTGCCACCCGCCGGGAAAGTCTTTGCGCATCTTTCCGTGGCCGTCGCTTTCGTTGCCGCTCATCAGTATTTCGGTGCCGTAATAAAGTTGCGGAATCCTGCGCGTAGTTAGTGTAAAGGCTACGGCCAGCTTCTGGTTGGCCAGGCTGTGCCCCACTTTCGTAAAGAGCCGGCTGCCATCGTGATTGTCAGGAAAAATCACCATACGAGGATTTTCTCCATACACAAAATCCTGCGCCAGCACATCGTACATGCGCGTAATCCCCGTTGACCAGCCGGAACCTTCATTAAAAGCCAAACCAAACGCATCGTAAAGGGCAAAGTCGAAGATGTAGGGCAAATGCGATTCATACCCTGTTTCTACCGCCGGATCATTTTCCCACGGAGCCAGCAGCGCCGGCACGCCCATCCACACCTCGCCCACAATCGAAAAATCAGGATATTCCTCCAGCACCCTTTTCGCCCACTGCGCCATCTGTTCTTTGTAAGGGTAAGGATAGGTGTCCATGCGGATGCCATCCAGCCCGGCATATTCTATCCACCAGATGCTGTTTTGGGTAAGATAAGTCATCAGAAATGGGTTTTTCTGATTCAGGTCGGGCATGGAGGTGTCAAACCAGCCTTTGGTAAAAAGCGTCTGGTCGTAATCAGAAGCGTACGGATCGAAAACCGTGGAGGCGCGGAAATTGGATTTGGTAAATTCCGGAAACTGATGCACCCAGTCGCTGGCAGGCAAATCTTTCATCCACCAATGGTTGAGCCCGCAGTGATTAAAAACCATGTCCATCACCGCCTTCATTCCGCGTTGGTTCAGCATCTCGTTGAGGTGCCGGAAATCTTCGTTGGTTCCCAGGCGTGGGTCTGTTTTGTAATAATCGGTGATGGAATATCCGTGGTACGAATAGGTGGACATGTTGTTTTCGAACACCGGGTTGAGCCACAGCGTCGTGACGCCCAGGCTGTCGATATAATCCAGCTTTTGCATTACACCCTGCAAATCGCCGCCGTGGCGTCCGTCGGGATTGCTGCGGTCGGCAGCTTCGAGCATGTCGGGATGTGTATCGTTTTTTGGGTCGCCATTTGCGAAGCGGTCGGGAAGGACGAGATAGATCAGGTCGCTTTGGTCGAAACCCTTGCGTGACGCTGAGCTTTTGGTGCGCGGCAGCAGCTTGTATTCGTAATCCAAAGTTTTTTTACCCTTACATTCAAATTTGATAATGAATGTTCCAGCAGCTGCTTCGCTGATGTCGAGATCGATAAAAAGATAGTTGGGATTGTCCGTTGTCGAAACTTTCTTAATGGATACGCCGGGATAATTAATCGAAGGTTTGTATGTGGAAATATTATCGGCATGTACCAGCAGTTGCAGATTGGGATTGTGCATTCCGCTCCACCAAAAGGGTGGCTCCAGATGCCGGATGGCAGAGGGCTGACCAAAGATCGCAGATGAGATTAATAATAATGAAAGAAGCGATAAAAGTCGTCGGAAGGCCATGGTAAAAATAATTTGATGTTAATCTTCTCTGTGTTTTGAATGGTTCAGCAACCACTCATAAAGCTCCCGATTGTTGTAGGTAGGTGTCCACGCGTCGTGGCCGGCATCGGGATAAACCGTAAATTCCACCTCGGCGCCATTGTCCATCAGCGCATTTACCATCCGTTGGCTATATTCGATGGGCACAATGTTGTCTCTTTGCCCGTGAAACACCCACACCGGCACATCCTTGATCAGATGCGCGCGATGCGTGTAACCGCCGCCACAAACAGGAGCCGCAGCAGCAAACACGTCGGGGTATTTTATAATCATGTCCCAGGTAGCAAAACCACCCATGCTCAGCCCGGTAACATAGATGCGATCGCGATCGACAGGATAGTGGCTGATGATGTCGTCGAGCAGAATTTTGACATCTTCAATATTCCACCAGGGTTCGCTCAGTGGGCACTGTGGTGAGAGGATGATAAAAGGAAGGTACATCTCAACTGCAATTTTGGGCGGGCCGTTTTTTTTGACAAGCAGCAGGTCGTCGCCACGCTCGCCCGATCCGTGCAGGAAAAGCATCAATGGGAAGCTGTGGCTGCCGTCGTCGGTGTAATCGGCTGGCAGATAAAGCAGGTATTTCATCTTCACCTCCTGTGTGATTTTTTTGTCGAATTGCATGGCTTTCTGCACCGGTTGCGCCTGAAGCGGCAGCCAAGCCACAAGCCACAAAGAGATCGTTATCGTAAGAATTGCTTTCATTATTTTCATTGTCATAATAGGGTTCAAAATTATAGTTTTTTAACGGGTTATTATTCAAAGGGGCTGATGTATGTCAATAAATATAAAAATTAAACACACCACCGCCCGATGTTTTTTGTTAATCACCACACAAACAACAGCCTGCCCCTTTTTTGGGCATTTGAAAATCAAAAACAATTTTAAACCGGAGAAGATGAAAAACAGCTGGTGGCAGGGAAATGACTGTAAGATTTGAAAGTAGAATATTTATCTCAGGTCTTTATTCCTGTTATTATTACGAGGTGAGGTAGCCGATTTAAATAATATTAAGTACAATTTATATTTTGAAATACTGTTACCGCTTACCAAAGGGAACCTCAAATTAAATCCCGTGTCATGAGAGTATTTTTCCTGATATTCATCATTCCTTTTACATTTCTTGCTCATGCTCAGGATACAATACCCGCTATAGCCGATACTGCCTGCATCCAAAGGGATTTTGGCGATGTACTCCGGGTGGCATTTCATAAGCCTCCAAAAGAGTTGGCCGATTCCACCGGCACTATTTTGCTGATACCGGTCATCGGTTCCAATCCGGCTACTGGTTTTATGGCTGGAGTGGGTGGGCAATACGCGTTTAAACTATCCGGGGACGATACCCGTTTTTCCATGCTATCAGGTAGTATGCAGTTTACTACCAAAAATCAACAACTCTTTCTGTTAAAAAATAGCGTCTACACCAAAAATAACAAACTCTTTTTTTCTGGCGATTGGCGATACATGATCTATTCGCAGTCAACCTTTGGCCTGGGAACCAACGCGCCAGAAGGGGGGATTCTTGATTATCAGGTTAGTCTAAGTGGCCTCTCTACAGTTGTGGACTCTCTGGCTCAACCATTAAAGTTTAACTTCCTGCGCATTTATCAATCTGCTTCTTACAACATAACGCGATCATTTTACATAGGTCTGGGCTATTACCTCGACAGCTACTTCGGGATTAAAGATGAAAAACTTCGTTTGAATCCAGGCGACTCATTGATAACCAGCAACTACGCATATAGTAAGTATTATGGTTTTAATGAAAAGAAATATTCTTCCTCAGCTATCGGTATCAACCTGGTTTCTGACACCCGCGATAATATGATCAATCCATATAAAGGACATTTTGCAATGATTAGTTGGAACGGCGCTCTGCAGTTACTGGGCAGTCATAAATCCGCCAGCTACTTTTCGATGGAGTGGCGAAGTTTTCATCCTTTGTCCCATCGAAATCCACGGCATCTTTTGGCGTTTTGGGCGATGGCAGACATCTCCCCTGAGGGTGGATTGCCCTATCTCATTTTGCCTTCTACCGCTTACGATCAGCGGAGCAGAAGTGGACGAGGTTATACGCAGGGCCGCTTTCGGGGAAACCAAATGGTGTATGGCGAAGCTGAGTATCGTTTCCCGATTTCTCAGTGCGGAGGCCTGTGGGGCGGCGTCGTGTTTGTGAATGCTACCACGGCGAATAGCCCGATACATTCTCTGGGTTTATTCGAATCGGTAAAGCCCGGCTATGGCTTTGGGTTCCGATTTATGGTAGATAAGAAATCGCGTACCAATCTTGCCATCGATATCGGATTTGGCGAGAAATCTACCGGGTTTTATCTTTCGGCATCCGAAACATTCTGAAAATTTTAGAGGGGTTTAAAATTATAGTTTTTAACGGATGCAATAGTACTCGTTGCGAACACAAATCCATTTGTGCGTAGAAATTTTGGAACCAAAACAAAAGGGACGCATCAGATTCGCTTGATGCCACTGGAATTGCAAATGGAAACTATGGCCGTGAATAGTCCTTTGTGATTTACTCCAAATCGATAATTATCAATAAATTTTCTCTAACCGTTTCAATCAGGTTGTCGGGTAAATTTCCAATCTTTTTCATGAGTCGATTATTATCGATAGCCCTTATTTGGTCGATCATTACATCACAATCTTGATGTAAATTCGCTTCTCCCTTTTTTAAATGTACGCGTAAAATATCCGAATCTTTATTGGTATTTGTCGTCAACGGACAAACTATCGTTGATGGATGTGGAATTTGATTGAGAAGATTTGTTTGGATAATAAGTACGGGTCTTGTTTTTCCGGGTTCAGTTCCAATTTGTGGATTTAAATCAGCAGTCCAGATTTCATATTGTTTAATCGACATAACCAATCTCCTCAAAATCTTTTAGAACAGCCATCGAATCTGCTTTTACCAAATCAGATTCCTCCTTTAGCTTCTCTTCTAAAATAGCCCGTCGTTGCAATCGATTATAAAAATCAAGTGCTTCGTTAATGTACCTGTTTCTTGGTTTTTTAATTTTTGAAAGAATTTTTTCAGTCTCTCCAAAAATCGCCTCATCAATTTTTAATGATACAGTTTTCATGATTTCTTATTTTAGCACAGCAAAAGTATATCTTATTAGTATGTCAAACAAGTATTTGCTATTCTGTCAAGCTCTTAACCACAAATTTCCTTGCCTCATTTAGTAGGTCTGCAATTTTTCCAAATAATTGGCTGTTTGATTCTGGTACTACCATCTTATCCGTTTAGCTAAATTATGAAATATCATAACGCTTTCTTTTTACCCGGTCGTATTCTTCTTTTTTCTTAAAAATCTCCGAATTAGGATTTTAAAAATCTTATCTGCTTATTAAAATAGTGCCTTTGCGAAAATTCTTTAATATTGTTTGAACGGTTGGCCTATGTGCAGTAAGGGATTGCGGGCAAATTTCCTGTCAAATTACAGTAATTTTAAGCGGGCTACAAACCTTGAAATTTCGCACATCTCCTGCCATTACTTATACAAAGTATTGTAAGAAGTACTTACCTCTAAAAGATCTCTTTTAACTTATCCTTCAATTCTTTACCTTTTAAATC
The DNA here is from genome assembly GCA_035647615.1 of Bacteroidales bacterium. Taxonomy (NCBI): domain Bacteria; kingdom Pseudomonadati; phylum Bacteroidota; class Bacteroidia; order Bacteroidales; species Bacteroidales bacterium. Next base: position 50,352 of record DASRND010000004.1, read on the forward strand.
TTTTGCAATAATCCTACCTGTTGGGTCTATTAAAAAGTTTGTAGGGACAAGAGTAACACCATATCTGGAACCAACATTTCCATATTCAGTATTTGAATCTTGTAATGAATACCATTTAATGAAAAACCTATCAGACGCTTCCTTCAAATCATCAATATTTTTGCCTCCTGCGATACTGATTATTTCTAAACCCTTTTCTTTATACTTTTCATACTCAGTTACAATATTTTTATTTTCTTCCACGCATCCTGGACAACCTATTTTCCAGAACTCCAATAAAACAAACTTTCCCTGAAAATCCTTTAAACTAACTTTATTCCCAGTAATGTCTTGCAATGAAAAGTTCTCTGCTATATCTCCAACTTTAACTTCCTTACTAAGTTCCAGCCATTGAGCTATGGATTTCCCGTAATCAGATTCTTTAATTATTGGAGATAGGTTTTCATACAGTGTTTTAATTTCGGATTTTGGAAGCCCTGCCAAAAAGCCTTCTAAGATAAAAGCACTATAAAGATTATCAGGATTCTCTTTGATATAAAGTGCTCCAAACGATGTCCTTTCTTGAATTAAATCATCTTGCTCTTGCCCTAATGATTCGGCTTTATCTCTATCTTGATTCTGCATTGCTTTCATCAGTTCTTTGGTTATGCTATCAAACTTAAGTTCCATTGGAAGTTTTGAATTAAAATAGTCGCTATGTTGCTTTTGTATTTCGCCTCCTATGACTTTGGCAAATTTTATTTCCCCCTTTTTGCCTGTTATCGATATGTCAGCATCTTCAATAAAAAGAAATAAAAATTCTTTTTCGGAACCTTCTCCAATAAGAATTCCGTGGGGACTAACTTTTGTGCTTGAAGCTGCACAATGAAATTCGTTATTTACAATATAAGTGGTGTCTACTCCTTTTTTAGTATCAAAGTTCAAAAGAACTACCTTTGTACTATCAGGGAAACCTTGAGTTTTACCTGTAATTTTAATTTCACCATCTTTATTCATACAGGAATTTAGAGCCATTGAAAGAATAAAGGCATAAATAATCATTTTTCTCATTTTTATCTATTTTATTTGGTTATTGTATTGTTTACAACTTCTGCGTAAACGTAATATTATGTTTATTTCTTCATTACTTTTTGCAAACTTAACTGAAAGGTGAGCCCAAAATCCTTCTCAAAACTCACCCTCACCGCCGGAATGTCGCGGTGAAAGTCATCAGCCAATGTGAATGCAGGATTTCTCATTTGCCTGGTTAATAAAATTGCGCCGCAAACTTAGGAAACATTTCATTTGGAATAATTCTAAATTTCAGAAAGCGCATGGCGCATGGCGCAAGTTCTCCCAGCGAACCAATAAAAAAAGCCTCTCACATCTTTACGATGCAAGAGGCTTTTGTTTGTATCAAAACTTATTCTCTATTCATACACCGGCGTAATGCCCATGTTGTAAAACATGAAGGAGTAGATGTCGGCGTACTCTTCGATGACTTTGGAAGTGGGTTTTCCGGCGCCGTGACCGGCTTTGGTTTCTATGCGGATAAGCGTGGGGTTGTCGCAGCTTTGTTTGGATTGTAGCTCGGAGATGAATTTAAAAGAGTGTGCCGGCACCACGCGGTCGTCGTGGTCGGCAGTGGTTACGAGCGTGGCGGGGTAGCAGGTGCCGGCTTCGATGGTGTGCAGCGGCGAATATTTTATCAGATATTCAAAGTCGGTTGCATTGTCGCTGGTGCCATAGTCGGTGGCCCACGCCCAGCCAATGGTAAACATGTGGTAGCGCAGCATGTCGAGCACGCCCACGGCCGGGAAAGCTACTTTCATCAGTTCGGGGCGTTGGGTCATTACGGCGCCAACCAGCAGGCCGCCATTGGAGCCGCCCTGGATGGCGAGATAATCGGGCGAAGTATAACCGGCGTCGATGAGATATTCAGCGGCAGCGATAAAGTCGTCAAACACATTTTGCTTCTGTTCTTTGGTGCCGGCCATGTGCCACGCTTCGCCGTATTCGCCGCCACCGCGCAGGTTGGGCATGGCAAACACGCCGCCATTTTCGAGCAGTATCAGTCTTTGGGTGCTGAAGGAAGGCGTGAGGCTGATATTAAAACCGCCATAACCATAGAGCAGCGTGGGATTGGTTCCGTCGAGCGTGATGCCTGCTTTATGAACGATAAACATCGGAACCTTTGTGCCGTCTTTGCTGGTATAGAAAACCTGTTTGGTTTCAAAAGTCAAATCTTCGACTTCTATCGTAGGCTCACGGTAGATGGTGGAGGTATCCGTTTCGATGTTGTACCTATAAATGGTGGTAGGGATTGCGAAAGAGGTGAAAGCATAGAAGGCGGTATTTTCGTCTTTCTTGCCATTGAAGCCGGCCAACGTTCCAATGCCGGGGATGTCGAGTGCACGGATGAGGTTGCCCCACATATCGTAGATAAAAGCTTGCGAATAGGCGTCTTTGAGATACTGCGCCACTATTTTGCCACCTACCAGCGTCACACCTTCGAGCACTTCTTCTTTTTCGGGGATCAGTGTGGCCCAGTTTTCGGGTTGCGGAAGCGCCGGGTCGATGAGCAACAATTGGTATTTGGGCGCATTGTAGTTGGTGCGCACCAGAAACTTGCCGTTGTAGTCGTCGACCACAGCAAAATCGTTATCAAAACCCGTGACGATACTGGTGAAATCTTTTCCCGGTTTGCGGAGGTCTTTAAAATAAAGGGCATTGCCGGAGGTGCTTTCGGTATGATATAAAAGCAGGAAATCTTCATCATCGGTAACGCCGGCGCTGTAGTTGCGCAGCGGATAAGCAGGGTCTTCATAAATGAGCACATCCTTACTTTGAGGCTCGCCTACTTTATGAAAATAAACTTTATGAAACTCATTTTTTCCGGAAAGCTCGCTACCTTTGGGCGCGTCGTAACGGCTGTAATAAAAGCCATCACCTTTCCAGGCCATCCCCGAAAACTTCACCCATTTCAGGTGGTCGTCGAGTTGGTTGCGGCTGTCGATTTCCATCACCTTTATCTCGTTCCAGTCGGAGCCGCCGCGCGCTATCGCGTAAGCAAGATATTTACCGTCTTTGCTCACATCCATTCCGGCAAAAGCTACGGTGCCGTCGTCGGACAATTTGTTGGGATCGAGCAGCACCTGCGGCTCGGCGTCGAGGGTTTCCTGCACATAGAGCACGCTTTGGTTTTGCATGCCGTCATTTTTGAAATAAAAATAACGATCACCTTTTTTGAAAGGAACACCGTATTTTGGATAATCCCAAATCTTCGTCAGGCGGTTTTTGATGTCGTTTCTAAATGGAATCTTCGAGAGATACGCCTCGGTAACTTCATTTTGTTGTTTCACCCACTCGCCGGTTTCGGCAGAAGTATCGTTTTCGAGCCAGCGGTACGGGTCGGCAATGGCCTGGCCATGAAGTGTATCCACCACATCGCCCTTTTTGGTTTCCGGATATTTAATCCGCTCTGCCTGTTGCTGGCAGCTTTGTGTAGTCATCACAAGTGTAATAAATAGTACATAAATCAATTTTCTCATCACGCTAATTTTTAAGATGTTTGTCGAAACTTTGTTTTTGCAAAAATAGGAAATCATTGATATAATTTAGATGATGGCCTTTAATACAGAAATTTCAGTAAAGAGTCTTTATTTTAAAATGCTCACGCTACCCCTCAATCCCCTAAAGGAGAAGTCAGCCCACACTCTATCGGTTGTGCGTTGGGAACTCCCCCTTTAGGGGGTCGGGGGGGTGTGTTGGGTTTTTCTAAATCTATAGAATCGATCAACAAATGTAAATTTTAAAAAAATCAACCAACTAAATAATCACAAATCCTTCATAAATTCAAAAGACACCTTTATAATGAAAAAAGTAAAATCGCAGAAAATCTATCGTATTGATGTGGCTCCTGAATCGGAATTTGAGGAATACATGGATACCGAGGGTGTGCAGCATAGCAGCGCCGTTTACAACGAAAATGGGCACTTGCTCACCGATATCAAATTTGATAATTATGGCCAGACTACCGGAACGTCCGTTTACAAATACGACGAGAAAAAGTTTTTAATTTTTGAAGAAACCCTTGATGAGGAGGGGCAGACAGAAGAAAAGGTAAGTTGGGAAGTGGATGAAAACGGCAAAATCCAGAAAAAGTTTGTGTATTATCTGGATGACACTTTCGATACCATCGATTACGAATACAACGAGCAGGGACTTTTATGGCGTGTGATTCAAAAGGATGAAGACGGCGAAGAAGAGTACCGCGAGGAGTATGATTATAAAGATGGGAAACGCATTGCCGAAAGGTATTTCGAATATGGTGAGAAGGAAACGGAAAACCTTTATGAATTTGATGAAAATGGCCGGCTGACAGAAGTGACGCTGAACAATCCGGACGAAGAAGCCACGCTGGTAAATGAATACGACAACAAAGGAAACCGCATCAAAACTTTGAAATATGATGCTGCCGACAAACTCATCGCGAAGCAACTGATGACTTACGACGAGCAAGGGCGACTGACGGAGATGAGCGAGGAGATGCCTTACAAAAAAAACAATATTGCGATAGAGTTGGATGCCGCCGGCAACGCTACCCGGCAGACGGAAACCGATCGAAATGAACAGTTGGTGAGTGAGGTAGAACGCGAATACGATGCCGATGGCAACGTGCTGCTGGTGCGTGCTACCGTTGCCGGGCTGCCCGGAATGCCGCCCCGAAAGTACATGCTAAAACATTTCTATGAATTTTATTAGGAAGCGTGGGTTATTAATTTTCGCGGTACATTGCCTGCATTGTCTGAAGCTCTTATTAATGATTACTTATTTGATTTTGCTGATTAAATTTAGCGTTGATTTAAGCTTCTAAATAATTTATAGCCTGAGCCAAATGCACATCCTCTAATTTTGTGACAGCCTTCATCTCAAGACTGATTAAGCCTTCCACCAAAAAATCTACTCTTCTTACCTGCAATACGCCCTCATCTGTTTTACCGCCGGTGCATAGTTATCAATAGCTGCGTTTTCCCAATAATTGCAAGCATCTTCCAGGCGTTCGAGTTTCAGGCAACATTGGCCGGCATTGTGCCAGGCGTTGGCGTCGCCGGTAATTTCGGCATAGCGCACATAATCTTTTAATGCCTTCTCGTAGTCCATCGATTTGAAATGTGCGTTCGCCCGCAGCACCAATAGCACGTGTTGCGATGCGTCGAGTTGCAGCGCCTCATCAAAATATCCGATGGCCTTTTCCAATTTGTTTTGACGGTAATAAAGCTCTCCTGCTTTGGCATAATTATAATAATTCTTAGGCTCCAGTTGCATCAGATGCTGGTAGGTATCAATCAGAGCGGCGGTGTCGGCCATCTTTTCGAGCGCCATTATTTTCTTGCGATAATTGCCCGTATCACTGCTGTCGGCTGCGATAAGTGCATCATAATCTGCAACAGCGTGTGCATAATTTTCTAAATAAAAATTAGCAGTTGCCCGGTTGTTAATGGCCGAAGTATATCCGGGTTGAATCCGTAGCGCACGATCGGCGTCCTGTAAAGCGCCTGCATAGTCGCCCGACATGCCACGCGCGGAGGCGCGGTTTCCGAATGCTTTGGCGTCGGTGGTATCACGCAGGATGCATTGGTTGTAATCCTCCAGCGCTTTGGGGTACTGTCCTTTCTGGTACCAGGTGATGCCCCGGATCAGATAAGGATGACCACGGTCAGGTTCTTTCTCTATCAGATCGGTAAACAGGGTGATGCTGTCGCTCCAGTCGGTGTTGCGCTGTCGCGTCACTATTGCCAGCATTCCCAGCCATACTGCCAGCACGATTATGAATGGATTTCGCCATTTGCGCAAGCTTGCTTTTTGTGTGCTAATAATTTGCCAAGTGCTCACCGCCAGCATGTAAGTGAGCCCGACGTAAGAAAAATAGGTGTAGCGGTCGGCGGCATAGGCGCGCCCGGCAGGAACGATTTGTAGTATAAAAAGTGTAGGCACCACAAAAATTGCCAGCCCCAGGATCAGGTCGCGTTTCAGGACGCCTGATTTTTTTATTAATAAAAAAACCATCGCTAACAGCGCCAGAAGAATGGCGGCAGAAACGTAAAAACGCAGTGGTAGCAAGCCCGAAGCAGTGGGCGGGTAGTAATGATAAATTTTGAGTTGGATGGGAACAAAGAATTTCCACAGATACATAAGCACGGCATCGGCAACGATAAAAGGCCGGTGCAGCCAGGAGATATCGGGGGTGGAAGTGTCGGCGGCGGTGCTGGTAAACCAGATGCCAAGCAATCCGATGGCGGCGCTTAGCGCAAAAAACGGAATCTTTTCTATCCATACGCGGCGGCTGGCAAGGCTGCGTCCGTAGTACCAATCAAAAGCAAGTAGCAGCAACGGCAGCGATACCGCAATGGTTTTGCTGAGTAGCGACAGCACGAAAAACCCCAAGGTGATCAGGTAGTTGCGGGCACTATTTTTACGAATATAATTTAGATAAAAAATGGCTGCCGCCAGATAAAACACCAGGTACAAAACATCCTTCCGCTCCGAAATCCACGTCACCGACTCTGCATGCATCGGGTGCAGCGCAAAAACCAAAGCTACCAGCGAAGCCACGTACACGTTGGGTTTTAATTTTAATATTAATAAAAAAACCAGCCATACATTTATCAGGTGCAGCAGCAGGTTGATGAGATGAAAAGCAGTAGCATTGAGGCCAAAAAAATGATACTCGATGGCATAGCTGAGCATGGTGAGTGGCAGGTACAAACCTACATACGGCGTGGTAAACATCCGATAGAGGTTGTCGGCCGAAAGCGCTTTGATGTCGGGATTGTCGGTAACGTAGAGGTCGTCGTCGAACTGGTAGATGAAGTCGTTGTCGACGGCATTGGCGTAAGCCAGCACCGTGATCAGCAGAATGAGCGCCAGCCACAACCAGGTGCGGCGGGAGCCTTGCTGCGCCGGCTTTATTTGTTGTTTTTGCTTTGGCAATTCCTTTTTCATGGTTTGCAAAAATAAGAGTTTGGACGAGGTTGCACCACGTCTATACTAATGTTACAGGCTCCAACTATGTTAATTATGCAAACAAAAAAGCAGGCACAGCCTGCAAAAATAAATTCGGCTTAGGCTGGCTTCGACAAGCTGGCTTCGACAGGCTCAGCCACCACAGCCACCGCAGCCTAAGCCGAACAACAGAGGTCGTCGTGGAACTGGGACATCCTCTTTCATGTTTGAGGATGGCCGGAAGAATTATTAAAAGTATTGTAATCTAATCTACTGCTTTGCGCAAAAGTAGCGTGGTGTAGTTGGTGTCGAGCCATTCGTTTATCAATGCGCGCAACGCCGGGTAATCGGCCGGAGCTATCACGCTTTTGTCGAGGCGCAACGAGCGGCTGACGGTGATTTGATTCCCCTTCGGGCTTAGCTCTATCTTCACCGAACCGGCTTCATTTTTCAAATCCACGCGTTGTTTCAACGTTACCAACTCATAGCCTTCCGGCAAGGTGATGGTGTATTTATAGCTTTCGCTGATGGGGAAAGGCAACACAAAATCGCCGTCGCGCTGGCTGCTGAGGTAGCTGATGTGCCACCCACCAAAGCCGCTTGTCATTTGCGGAAGCTCCAGCTGCATGATTTTGCCGGCATCCTGCAGTGCTTTTTCTTTATTAATCTGCACCACGATCTCACTTTTCTCGGCATTGCTGTTTGCCACTTTTACAGCGTCGTCGGATTTGCTGATCATATTTTGGGTAAACTGCGATTTTATTTTGTTGGCATCATTTTGCAACAGCAAAAATGGATTGGGTTTTCCCTGCAACCGGATTGTCATCTGGCCACTAAGCGATTGATCATGAGCAAGCACAAATTTACCTTCTGCGTCTATCACATTTTTTCCTTCCGACAAGGTGGTGGGGGAGATGTCGGCATTTTTGTAAAGCGGCATCAGCACCTGACCGCCTGAACCGTAGTCGAGGCTTTGGTCGTTTGTGGAAGTTGCGCTCAGATAAAGCGTCCCGAAGTTTTTGGTATTTACCTTCACAAAACTCTCATCAAAAATCAGGAGGTCGCCCATATTTTTTTCAAAAAGCTTTTCGGGAGCAGCCATCACGGCCACGGCATGAAAGTCGGCCGCGTTGAGCAAAGTAGCCAGCAATACCGCTTTTTCGAGTTGGTTGCCGCCATTGCTTTGCCACACTTCTTCGGGAGTGCGCACGCGGTAGCCATTCCATTCGGGCGGCACGCGGTCGTAAGCCATTTCTTTAGCAACCATATTTTGCAACGCCAGTAGCGTCTTCATCTCCTCTTGTTTTTCAGATTTTATGGTGGCAGCATATTTCTGCAAAATATCGGTGGCGTGATAGTCGAAAGCCTGTTGGCGCGTAATCCAATCGACCGCAGCTCCTGCCTTGGGCGATGTCGTGAAAACCAGACGCGGCACCGAGAGTTGTGCGCCACTGAAATAATCCTGCGACCCGGCAGCAATGCCCTTAAACGTCCAGGTATAAACTTTCTGGTTGCCTTGCACCACCATTTCAGGGGCGGTGCGCAGATTCATCATGCGGTGTTGCAGCTCAACAGCGGAGGGAACTTTTATAACAATTTGCATCTCTTCTATCGGCGACGATTCCTGCACCAGCTCATTGCCCATGAGCGCCGGCAAAAAATCATTTTGGCTGGCGAGGGTATAATCGAGATAAATGGTAGCGCCGATTTCGGTGGCGGTATGCGTCACCACAAGCTCGCGCAGATGATTGAATGCTGCTGAGTGTGCGGCGCCGTGCGGCAGCACTTCGTTGAAAGCATTTTCCGGCGTCACCACCCGCTTTCCATCGGCCATAATTGTATAGGCCTCGTTGATGGTAATTTCTTGAAAGGTCGGGTCGTAAATGATAAAAGTCTCGCCATAAAGCTGGTTGAACGACAGATGACTTTGCAGCCGGAGTTGCTTGTAGCAGCGCATGGTGGTGCTGCCATCGTCGTTGAGGGTAAAAGTTTTGGTAATCTTGCCAAACACCGCATCGGCGTCGTTGTATTGTGCGCTGGCCGCCGTGGCAAACCATCCGGCCAGAAATAATAGAAATATCTTTTTCATCTGAATAATCATTTTCTAAATTAATAACACCTGAATTATTTACTTAACACGATGGGTTGATCGGCCATGTTTTTCTGGGCTGTTACAGCTTTTTTCACGGCAGGCCAGTCTGCAGGCTCATAAATACGTTTTTCGAGGATGATCTCCTGGCTTAGTTCGAGGGTGTTGCCTTTTTGCTGTAATGTTCCTTTGTAAGCAGCGGCTTCACCATCATAATCCAACTTTACGGGATCATTCATCATTAAATAGCCATCGGGAATGTTGATGGTTTCGCTGATCTCTACCAACCGGCTGCAACGGTCGCGGAAGCCAAATTCCCGGTCGTCAGGTACATTTGTGTTAAGATTAAGATGCGACATGCCGGCGGGGAAAATGCGGTTGGCCAGCAGCGGCGTGAATACCAGCTTGTTTTGGCCTACAGCAGCATATTGCGGAATGCGGTATTTGATGCGTATTTCGATGGGGCCGGCCATGTGGTCGATGGGATTGTTGCCATAATCCATGCTGATAATTTCGGCTTTGGGATTGATGCGCAGCAGTTCACGCTCAACATTTTTGTCCCAATCTGCTTTGAATGCTCTGGTGAAAATGTTGCGGATGGAAGCGTCGGTTTGTCCTTCGGCGGTAACGTACAGCTCACCTTCCAGGGTTCCGTCGGGAAGCAGCGTGGAAGTTCCATTCATCTTCAGATAATGATCTTCGGGTGGCGAAATGGGTGTGATCATCAGGTCGGCGCCACCGGGAATACCCATCAGCACGTTTTGTTGCTGTTCGGCGCTGCTCCACAGCTCGCGAACAAAGGGCACCCAGGTGGGATCGAGAAGGTGGTATTTTCCATCGGCAAGTTTCACCAACGTTACGCTGTGGTTAAATTGGTCGGCGGGGATGTTTTCGATGCGCGAGCCTGCCATGGTCATTGCCGGGTACGACTCGAAACCTGCCGCCCGCAAAAATGCGATGAGCATACCTGCCTTGTCTTTACACACGCCGCAGCGGTCGCGGAAATTCATCTCGGCATTATGTAGCGTGAAGCCTTCGCCTTCGCCCATCGAGATGCCCGAGTAGCGCATGTTGTCGGCTACCCAGTGCGTAAGTATCGACACGCTGTCGGACTCTGTTTTGGCATCTTTGAGCAAATTATTTACAAACTCCTTTACCTCAGGGGTAGGAGTAAAGCTGTCGTAGTCTTCGTTGACGCCGTGAAACCACAGCGACTTGGCTTCCCAGTCGGGGCTGGTTGTCATCAGCAGCTTGGGCGCAATATCGGAGGCATCCACCATATTGGATTCCCGCTTCAGCGGTGCAATGTTGCTTTTGGAGAAAGTATAGATGTGTTGGTCGCCAACGAAACGCAACGATGACTGGCACTCGCCGTGATAAAATACGAATTGCAATGGTTTGTCGGCTGGCATGCTCACGCTATAGACTTTGCTGAGCATGTGCTGGTCGCTCCAGAATGGGACGATGTCGTAGAAATGACCGCGCATGGGTGGGATGTATCTATCCTCGTCGTCCTGCATCAGAAGGGCATAGGTGTAGCCTTTTTTGAAAAGCACCAGGTCGATGGCGTCGCCGGGCTGTAACCTGCCGGCTTCGATTAGTTTTTCGCGGGCGCCCCAGTAGATGGCTCTCGCCGGTGCCGGATAGTCGCGTACCTGTGTCAGGTCGAGTTGCTCACGGCTGCCGTCGGCGCGGTAGATGGTGGCTTCACGTATCTCGACATAGGCCGAGAGTGGTTCGTAACCGTATTCGATCACGCGCTTGTCGAGCGCTCCTTGCGGGGTGAGCACTTTAAACATCTGGTGCATAAAAAAGTAGCCCAGGCCGGTTTCCTGCACCTCCACGCGGGTGCTGTCGAAAACCACCACGAAGTCGCTGCCCGGATAGTCGGCGGCAGTGCCGGTAGTTTTTAGTAGTTCCTCCACGCTCTGTCCGTGCATCAGCAGTCCCGACAGCAGGAGGGTAAGCGTAAATAGCATTTTGTTGATCATAAAAAATGATTTTTTTGTTTTAAAAAAAATATTGGCTGTAAAAGTATTGAAAAATTTCATTTCGACCGTAAAACTCCTTGGTGGTGCCGGGTCTTGAAAGGGAAATTCTGTTTTCTTAAATTCATTTATCCGTCACTTTCCTCCTTCTCCGTCACCATCGCAATAATGGTGCTTCCGGCTTTGGGTTTGGCTTCTGTGTCGGTTGTCATAACGTTGAGTTCTTTGCTGTCGTTGATTACAAACATGGGGATGGCGCTCTCGCCATATTTGGTGACAAAATCTTTATAGGTAAAATCTTTGGTAATTTTAGTGCTTTTGATAACGGCGCCGGCAAAGAATAGCTTGCGCAGATGGGCAAAGTTGATGCCTTCGCCAAACAGAAAGCGTCCGCGCAGGTGTTTGGGTGAGAAATCCTGTTCTTTGCCTTTCTCCGTTTTTACGGGGAGGAGCTGATAAAGCTCGTGGCTATCGAAGATGCTGTTGAAGAGAACTACCGAGAGGGAGTTGACCTCGTCGTTGGAGGTGAGGGCAAAGAGTTTGCCGATGCCGCCTAGGGGGATATCTTCCACCACATTTTCGCTCAATACACTGCCATTAACGGTGGTTATTCCAGCCAGTTGCGCCTTAGCGATGTCGGAGCGGTTGGTGTCGACTACCACCACTTTAAAACCTTCCTCTTTGATGGCCTTGGCAATCTCGAGCGCCCAGGTGTGGGCGCCTACAAACAGGATTCCCTGCGAGTCGCTTTCGGCAACTTTGAGCCAGCGTGCCACGGATTTAGAGGTAAGGCCATAAATAACTACCGTGACCACAATTACCGAAAAAGTAACCGGTACTATGGCATCTCCGTTTTCCATGCCCGTCTCATTAGCAATGCGCAGTGCAAAGACACTCGACACGGCAGCAGCCACGATTCCTCGCGGAGCCATCCACGATAAAAACAGCTTTTCGCGTATCGAGAGTCCGCTGCCTATCGACGACATAAATACCGACAGTGGTCGCGCCACCAAAATCAATATTGCCAAAAACCACGCTATGTTGATCGAAAGACCCTGGAAGTCGCCCAGGTTTAATCGCGCGGAGAGCAAAATAAACAAGATCGAAATGATGAGTACCCGCAGGTTTTCTTTAAATTCCAGGATGCTTTTCACCGAAATGTACTTTTGGTTGGCCATCACGATGCCCATCAGGGTGGCCGCAAACAATCCCGATCCGGATTGAATCAAATCGCTCGACAGGTATGCAGCTACTACAAAAGAGAGTGATACGGTGACCTGCAGGAAGTCGGGCACCCAATATTTGCGGATGAGCAGCACCAGCAGCCAGGCAAAGGCAAAGCCAGTGAGGCATCCAAAGAATATCGTTTTCCCCAGGCTAATCAATATCTCGATGGTAGCTTCCTGAAAAGGATTTACGCCCATGGCCGGACTTACGTTAATGGTAATGGCTTCGAACACCAACACGGCAAGCAGCGCACCGATTGGATCTATCACAATGCCTTCCCATTTCAGGATGTCGTTGACGCGCTCGTTGGGACGGATGTGGCGGAGCAGCGGACCTATCACCGTGGGGCCGGTCACCACCAGGATAGCTCCCAAAAGGATGGAAATCTGAGGGCTTAGATCCAGCAAGTAATAGGCTGCAGCAGCTGTTATTACCCAGGTTACCATCATGCCAACGGTTATCAGACCCACCACCACGCCGCCAATCTCGCGCAGCTCCTTAAGGTTGAGCGTTAGCCCGCCTTCGAACAGGATGATGGCAACAGCCAGCGAAACAAAGGGTAACAGCAAATCGCCCATCAGTAAATCGGGTTGCAGAAAACCCGTAACGGGTCCTGCCACAAAGCCCAAAATCAACAGGAAGAGGATGCTGGGAAACTTAAGTCGCCACGCCAGCCATTGCGCGCCGATGCCCAGAATTATCAGGCTGGCCAGACTTATCATTACCTGTTCCGACATATCGTATTTTTTTAGTTGATAATTAAATCAATGCAATCGCTGCCGCATTGTTTTCGCTTAAAAAAAAGATTCCAAAAATAGGTATTTTTTTTGGCGGTGGTCGTCGGAGTGTGGGAAGATTTTTAAAGGGAATGAAACGGATTGTCGGTTAGTCTTGCTCGGGCCTACGCCACCTTGCGATAGCGCCACACGGCCAACGTGAGCGTAATTATCCCAAAGATGGTCAGAGCCACAACCGGCTGTAGGATGTCCGTCAGCCCTGAGCCTTTGAGCATCACCATGCGGATGATGCGGATGAAATATGCCAGCGGGTTGATGATGTTGATGGCTTGCGCCCACTCCGGCATGCTTTCGATGGCCGTAAAAAAGCCGCTCATCAGGATAAAGACAACCATTAGAAACCAGGTGAGAAACATCGACTGCTGCATGGTGTCGGAAATGGTGGAGATGATGAGTCCCAGACCGAGAATGGCCAGCATAAATAGGGAGGCTACGCCAAAGATCAGCCAGAGACTTCCAATGATGGGAAGATCGAAAACCAGCCGCGCAAAGAGCAGCCCGAAAGCCAGCTCAAACATAGCGATGATCCAAAAAGGGAGCAGTTTGCCGGCAATGAACTGGTACTTTCGGATAGGCGTGACGTTGAGTTGCTCGATGGTGCCGCTTTCTTTTTCGCGCACCACATTCATCCCCGAAAGGAAAAAACCGACAATGGTCACCAGTAGCACCAGGATGCCCGGCACCATGTAGGTTTTGTAGTCGAGCCCCGGGTTGTACCAATAGGAATAGGTAACGTCGATGGGCATCACGGGGCGTCGTCCGATGAGTGAGGTCACCAGTGCCAGGTTGTAATCTTTGAGGATGGCGCTGGTGTAAGCGTTTATCAGTCCCGCCGAACTGCTGTTGATGGCGTTAATGACCAATCCTACCTCCGCCTTCTTTTCGTTTTTTAAATCTTTTTCAAAATTCATCGGTATTTCGATAATCAGATCGGCCAGGCCTTTTTGCACCAGCTCCTCTGCCTGCTGATAGCTTTCGGTGTAATTGCGGATGGTGTAAAATGAGGAGCCCTCAAACTTGCGGATCATTTCACGCGAACTCACCGAACGATCCTGATCCACCACCACCGTGTTGATGTTTTTGAGGTCAAAAGTAGTGGCGTATGCCAGAATGAGCAGTTGCACCAGCGGCATCACAAAGATGATGGGCAGCATCGTCCGGTTGCGGAAAATCTGGATAAATTCTTTTTGCAGCAAAAAAATGATCGTTCTCATCCCGAATCGTTAATCGTTAATTGTTCATCGTTCATCGTTATCTGTTAATTGTTAATCGTAACCCCGAACCCGAACCCGCAACCCGAACCCGCAACTCGTGACACGCAACTCGCAACTCGCAACCCGCAACCCGCAACTCGCAACCCGCATCCCGTCAATCCAATCGTATTTTAAACTTTTTAATACTTAAAACAATAAACACGGCGATCATCGCTATTATAATCAGTGTTTCTTTCCACAGGATGCCGATGCCAACCGCCTTGAGCATCACTCCGCGGATGATGATGATAAACCATTTGGCCGGAATCACATTGGCGAACCATTGCAACGGCAACGGCATATTTTCGAGCGGGAAAATGAATCCCGACAGCATGATCGTTGGCAGCAAAAGCGCCACCATCGAGAACATCATCGCTACCTGCTGGCTGTTCACCAGCGAGGAGATGAGGATGCCCAGCGACAAAGCCAAAATGACATAGAGGATGCTGTAAAACATCAGCAACACCAGGCTGCCGCGGATGGGCACGTCAAAAACGAAATATCCCATGAGCAGAACGACGATGGCGATTGCCAATGCGATGAGTACGTAGGGAATCACCTTGCCCAGGATGATCTGCACCGGGCGCAGCGGCGAAACCAGCAAAACTTCCATGGTGCCCATTTCTTTTTCGCGCGCTATGCTGATGGAAGTCATCATGGCGCCGATGAGTAGCAACAGTATGGTGATGATGCCCGGTACAAACATCATCACACTTTCCATCCGGCCATTATAAAGCATTTTTACCTGCGGCGTAATTTCTACGGGCAGTTGCCTGTCGGCAAGAAGTTCTTTTTGAAAGCTGGCGACGATACCGCTGAGGTAGCTGGTGAGAATGCGCGCAGCGTTGGGGTCGGAAGCATCTGCAAGCACCTGAATCTGCGCATTGCCTTCGGTTTCAGCTTTTCGGGCAAAGTCGTTTTCAAAAATGATTACCTGACGAACTTTTCCGCTTCTGAAAGCCTGCTCTATTTCTGATTCGCTGCGCAGGTCGAGCGCCAGGCGGAAATATCCCGACGAGGTGATTTTGTGGGTGAGCTGTCGCGTGAG
The DNA here is from genome assembly GCA_035647615.1 of Bacteroidales bacterium. Lineage (NCBI taxonomy): Bacteria > Pseudomonadati > Bacteroidota > Bacteroidia > Bacteroidales > Bacteroidales bacterium. Next base: position 65,738 of record DASRND010000004.1, read on the forward strand.
TTCGTCGTGCGACTTGTCGAGGATGGCGATGTCGGCATTGTGGATGTCGTTGGTGAGGGCATAGCCAAAGAGCAAAAGCTGGATTATCGGCATGCCAAAAAGGATCAGCACCGTGCGGTAGTCACGGAAGATGTGATAAAACTCTTTGCGGACAAATCCTCTGAACTGTTTCATGACAATGCCAAAAGTAGATAAAAACAAGGACGAGTTGCGCGTTACGGGTTGCGCGTTGCGGGTTGCACGTTACGGTTTGCGCGTTGCGCGTCACGATTAACAATTAACAACAAACAACAAACAACAAAATTCTAAAGCGCTCCCTCCAGGCTTTTTTCCAACTTGCGTGCAAAGCCATCGAATTCGTCGAAAGTCATCTCTTTGTAAAAAATAGCGCCATGGGTTGCTCTTACTTTTGGGTTGCTGTTTTTATAAAAATAACTCTTACCCAGAATCATTTGAATTTTTTTGAATTGATCGGTCCATATTTTTTGGGACATCTCATTGAAAGGCCCGTTGTGTTCGTAGCTTGGAAACGAAGCATTTACCTGGCTGATATAACAATTCTTGAACGAATGATCCAGCACCGCCATGGAGTTGAGCGAAACCAGTGAAAATACATTGGCATCGGCGGGATGGAATTTATACCAAACATTTCGGTAGCCAATAATCTTTAGCTCCGAAATATCCTTTTCTTCTTTCCACAACCGCAGGGCTTCGGCAATAGCTTGCAATACCTTGTAGTGTGTGTCGGGACCAGAACCTTCGGGGTCGAAAGCCAGACTGACTTTGGTTGGATTTATCTTGCGGAGCATTTCCAAAACAGGCTCCACATCACGCTGTTGCTCGGGTTGTTCGGTGAATAAATCGCCCGAATAAAAACCCAGCCGCATGTGCTCGATGTCTTTTACCTGAACTCCATAATGTGCCCACACCAGCTCCTCTTCGAATTCGCGGAGCATCCCTTTTAGCCTTTGGATGTGTGGTGGATTTTTCTCGCCATCGTAGCTTTTTTGGATAAGCTCAATGTTCGATATGATCGTTTCTTTCAGGTCATCAATCGAATTAATATCATAGATTTCGACCAACGAACGGGTAATTCGATGGCACAGCCCGCGCAATTTACCGTTATCATCATGGCTTGCTACCTTGTTCAGATAATGGCTTACGTCTTTGTCCCATTTGTATTTATATCCTGAATCAAAAAAGTCAGGATATTCGATCATCTGAATTTCTCCATTGTTGATGAATTGCAGGGTATGACCGAGCAACTCCTCCATCATGCGATTGGTTACGGCCGTAAATCCACTGGTAAGAATGGAAAAGTGAAACGTATTGCTAATTTCGCGTAAATGCCTGGTGATGACCGGGAATATTCCCAGCATGATGTCGTCGTGATGCGGACCGGTGTGCAAATATCTCTGGTGTCGCTCTGGTTCAAGCCCTTTTTCGATTTTCTTTTTCGTCGATTCTATTACATCGGAAACAACGTCGATCGACAAATTGGGGATGAGCGCACAGTACTTGTCGTCTTTCAGGTCGTCGAGGGTGAGGTTGCGGGCATATTTATCAATGCGCAGACAAAGGTCGAAAATAGCTCTTTCGGTTTTCTCAAAAGGCCATTCTCCTGTTTTATAATAAATATCCTTGCTGTCGGTGAGTTGTGATGCGGCTCCTTCAGTAATATAAAAACGTGCGTTTTTTTGACGCTGCAAAACAGTGGCAGGATAGAGATTGTCCGGTTTATTTTCGAGGGCGTTTTTCACAATCTCTGCTTTGGCCTCGCCGGCTGCAAAAATGATTGAAACGCCGTCAGGGTTGTAAGTAATGGTATTCAGTCCGATTGTAATCACGAGGCGGTTGCGCGAAACCTCAATTCCTCCGAGGTCGCCGGCTGAGGCAGCCTGGGTCTCAAAATTTGTTTCGGTAAGCCGTGTGCTCGAATTGTGATCGCTGCCACGCGTATTAAAAGCTATGTGGCCGTCGGGGCCGATGCCGCCCAAAAAGAAGCCGATGCCTCCCAGCGCTTTTATTTTTTCTTCGTAACGTGTACACCAGGTGTCGATCTTGTAAATGGATGCCCGCTGCAACTCTTCAAGCTTTGACCGGGGCGCTCTGTTGCGGAGGCTCAGGTCTATTTCGTTGTTGGGAAAAACCTCCGTAAAATGTTTTCCTTCGGCCAGCTCAATTTCATCGGTGTTAATCAGGAGCGCCTTTTTTGGGTCAAGCCCAAAATCTTCCATGTAATAATGCTGCACATAATTATAAAAACTGTTGTGTTGGCGTGGATTTATGGGATAAAACTCGTCGATATGGACAAAGTGCAGATTTTTCATTTCCGGTTTCTTATGCAAAATCAGCCCATTTTCGACCATTAGTTTTTGCGTATCAGGCCGATGAAAAGTGTTTAGCAGATGTTTTGTCCATTTCATAAAGTGCTCGGGAGTTTTGCCTGTAGGCAGGCTGATCACGCCATTCGGGTTTTCGCTCACCCACTCCAGAAACCGCAATGCTGTTAAAAATCCCAGTGACGGAAAATTTGGAACAACGATGTAGGGTATGTAGGTGGAGCAAATTTCCCTTTCTGATTTTAGAAAAAAACTTTGTTCTACTCCGAAATCATTAACGCGAACCTCTTCTGACTTGTCTTTTAGCATTTTGCCAATGTTTATTTTTATTTGCGATTCCTTTAAGCCACTCTAACTACCTTTTCTTCTGATTCAACTTATTGCGTTTAGCTTTCCGCAAAAGTAGATGTTTTCAAAATGATCATGTTTTTGTGTGCTTTTGTAGGTGCAGATAGGCTATTTTTGCCGGCTTAACTCGATTTTATGTTTTAAAAAAATAGAACTTATGGCCGCTAAGATACTGCTCGTAATGTTTTATGTTTTGTCGCCGGCGCTTATCCTGCATCTTAGTCACAGGTACCGTTTCGTGAACCGGCTTGGCGCGGTGGTGGTTGCTTATGTTGTTGGTATCGTGGTGGGCAACATCGGCCTGATTCCCGAAAGTAGCCGGCCAGTGCAGGATATGCTTACCACACTCACCATCCCATTGGCGCTCCCGTTGCTACTTTTCTCAACCAACATACGGCAATGGTTTTCGCTGGCAGCTACCACAGCGCTCTCGATGGTTATAGGGCTTGTGAGTATGCTGACGATGGTACTGCTTGGGTTTTTCATCTTTAGCGGCCACGGCATGACCGATCTTTGGAAAATAGGTGGGATGCTCGTGGGTGTTTATTCGGGAGGAACGCCCAACCTGGCTGCCCTTAAGATTATGCTCCAAATCCCCGACGACATTTATCTGCTTACCCACACCTACGACATGATCCTCTCGGCCGTTTATTTCCTTTTTCTAATCAGCATTGGGCAACGTTTTTTTAGGCTTTTTTTGCCAGCATTTCATTTCACAAAACTACATGGTCAGATGCAACTGCGCGATTTGGATGGTGAAAATCCATACACGCAACTGCTGAGTCGGAGCAACCGCTGGCCATTGCTCAGGGCGTTGGGGCTTTCGGTGCTGATCTTTGCAGTGAGCGGTGGCATCTCATTGCTGGTACCGGCCAACAGCCAGATGGTGGTGGTTATTTTGCTCATCACTACGCTGGGAATAGGCGCTTCACTTGTGCCGGCGGTAAACAATACGCCCAAGACTTTTGAGCTGGGGATGTATTTTATTCTGGTTTTTAGTGTGGTGGTGGCCTCGCTGGTGGATGTAACCACGCTTGGCGGCAAAACGCCCACGCTGTTTGCGTATTTGGCGTTGGTAATTTTCGGTTCGCTGGCATTGCACATTATTCTGGCGCGCCTGCTCCACATCGACGCCGACACAGTGATTGTTACCTCCACGGCTTTGATATGCAGCCCGCCATTTGTTCCGGTGGTAGCTGGTGCTTTGCGCAATCGCGAAATAGTTGTGTCGGGACTTACCGTAGGAATCGTTGGTTACGCCATTGGCAACTATCTGGGCTATTTGGTGGCGGTGCTGTTGCGGAGTCTTTGAAATTCCAAATGTGTGTAATTCTATATCCTCTAAAACAGGAAACCGTTAATTTCGGATCATAATCGAAAATAAACGTAATAATTTCCGATTACATACCAAAATTACCTACTTTTGTCAGTCATTACCTATTATTATGATTGAACGAAAACTTGAGAAGATCATTCTGGATCGTATGTTTCAGAACAAAGCGATCATCGTTTTGGGAGCACGACAAACCGGCAAAACGACTTTGCTCCGGCAAATCACTGGGAAATTAAATCAGCCGGTTTTGTGGCTGGATGCCGATGAGCCTTTTGTGCGTTCGCAACTTACCAATGTAAATATTCCTGATCTGAAACTGCTGATTGGAAACAACAAAATAGTCGTCGTTGATGAAGCGCAACAGGTCAGAAATGTTGGACAAACATTAAAGCTGATAACAGACCACATAAGCGATGTCCAGCTTTTGGTAAGTGGTTCATCTTCCCTGGAGATTACTGCGCAAACCAGCGAGCCCTTAACGGGGCGTAAATTTGAATTTTTTCTTTATCCGCTTTCTTTTCAGGAGATGCTTGAGCATCATGGATGGCTCGAAGAAAAAAAGTTGCTCGATCAGCGACTCGTTTACGGGTCATATCCTGATATTGCTGCTACAAAAGGCAACCCCGGCGAGTTGCTGAGCTTACTTGCCGGCAGCTATCTTTACAAAGACATTTTTAAGTTTAAGGATCTGCGACGGCCGGAATTATTGGAAGCATTGCTGCAGGCGCTGGCTTTACAGATGGGATCGCAGGTTTCGTATAATGAACTCGGCAAGTCGATAGGTGCAGATTCAGAAACCGTGCAACGCTATATTGATTTGCTCGAAAAGACTTTCGTCATCTTTCGGTTGCGATCGTTTAGCCGGAATATTAGAAATGAATTAAAAAAGAGCAGGAAGGTCTATTTTTATGACAATGGCATCCGCAATGCTCTGATCAACAATTACAGCCCGATAGAAATGCGGAGCGATAAAGGTGCTTTGTGGGAAAATTACCTGGTTAACGAACGGTTAAAGTTTCTCACCTACAGCCGTATTTCTGTCAACCGCTATTTCTGGAGAACTCAGCAGCAACAGGAAATCGATTATATCGAAGAGCGCGATGGCTTACTCCATGCTTACGAATTTAAATGGAAGGCAAAACCGGGTTTACGCGTGCCACCAGTCTTTTCTAAAGCTTATCCCGAACATACTTTCAGAACCGTTAGTCCTGGCGATTTCGATTCTTTTTTAACACAAATTTGATGTTAAATTAAACAATCCTTTACCCCTGTGCTGATCATATTGCCCACTGGAACTATGCTGTAAAAATGTTTCTATAGTGCTTTCTCACTCCTCATTTCTCATCTCTCACAATTGCTGCCTACTACTAAAAAAACCACCCGCCAAGCCTTGTGGCCTGACGGGTGGAATCATTATGAAAACATTCTTTCCAGGCTATTTCACCAGCGTAAGTTTTTTGGTGATTACAGTTTCGCCTGCTTTAAATTGTACGAAATACATTCCGTTTTGAAGTGCGGACATATTTACCGAAATCTTGTGTGCTCCTGCTTCTATCACGCCATCATTGAGTTTCATCACCAGCATGCCGATGCTGTTGTAAATTTCGGCGGTGACATGGGTGGTTTGGCTTAGGCCAAAAGCGATGGTAGCAGTTCCGGTAACGGGATTAGGATAAATACGCATGGCAGTAGCCTGTGGATTATCACCTATTCCAACACATTCGTCAACCATGACTTGCCGCTCGGCAAAGTTTTCACAGCCGTGTGCGTCGCTGTAGGTATAGGTTACGATGTGGGTTCCTATGCCAGCCACAGCTGGGTCGAACCAGCCATTGGCAACGCCTGTGCCTGAATAAACACCACCGGCGGGCATTCCCTGATTGAGTTCAAAAGCAGGATAATACACGCACTGGTCGCCGAGTTCCTGGAGTGTAACCTCTGGCAATTCATACACAGTAATGTAATTAGGAGCATTGAAGGTGTTGTTGTGGGTGCCATCGGAAACGGTGAGCGAAACGTCGAAAGTTCCTGCGTTGGTGTAGCTAACAGTTGGGTTCTGTTGTGTGGAGGTGGCTGGTGTGCCGCCTTCAAAAGTCCAGTTCCAGGAGGTTACTGTGCCGTACGACATGTCGGTGTAATCAACACTGAACATTTGGCAACCACTGGTGGCGCTGCTGGAAAATGCAGCTGCTACTCCTTCGGCCAAAGCCGTAAACTGTGTTTCATCAACATAAGCAAAGCTGCCACCACTCTTGATGGTAACTAACACGCCATTTACATAAGAGCGCAAAGAATAATAAGTCGCCAGTCCGTCGCCACCTGAGTCGTAAACGAAAAATTGATAGCAGCCGGGCGTAGTAAAGAAAACGGTGTCTTTGATATACTGGTAAGCTTGTGTGTAAGGTCCACCTGATCCAAGCACGTCACCATTGGGGCCTAAGCATTCCCAGGAGGTGTGCATTGGATTGGCATCCGTTTTCAGCAACAGTGCAACATAGTCGGTGCACACATCAGTAGCTGTGGTTTGGATAATGATGGCGTCGTTATCCGGGTTCATGTCGGGTTGGTTGTTGGGATCAGATAAAAATACGTGGATGGTATTTTCGGGCTGTGCAGCAAAGCTGATCTCAGGAATGTCCACTTCAATTCCTTGAGGGAAAACTAGTTCGCCAGTCCAGGGATGTGTGTAAAGCAACGTGCCGTTGATTTCGAAGTTGATATTAACGGATGTGAGTACCTCGGCGCCTTTGTTTTTCAATTTCACCGTGGGAGTTATTTCACCGTTACATATTTTGTCGGGGATGTTCATTACACCGGCAAGCTCTGCATCGAGCGCATAATCAGGAATAGCCATGGATTTGAGGTCGGCCTGCAGAATCTCCTTGCTGGAGTCGTCCTGCACAAAAGCAATGAGTTCGCAGTTTTCGGATGCCCAGGCGCTCGACATCACAAAGTCAAGCTCGACAGTTTGCACATCGCCCGAAGAAAAATCAAGCGTCACTCCGTTTGCATTTGGTACCATCAATCGGTTTACAGAATTAACATCCGGCCCCAGTCCCCAGTTGATGTCGAGGTTCGATTCAGTAACCGTTACGCGCAGTTTCAGATTGGTGCCGCTGTAGGGGGCTACTTTTGTAATTACTGCAGTAGCATGGTAATTATTACCGGTGAGATGTTCAAATTGCAGATCAACCGTAAAGTTGCTCAACACCGCGTTGCGCTGGTTTATTTTGGCAAGAAAGGTAGCATAGAGGCTGCTGCCGCCGCCACCTACATGGGTGATAATACCGTCGAATTTGGTAGTGGGATAGCCACTGATAGCATAGTACGAATTACGTGCATTGCTGTACATATTGGCGAGTGAGTCGCCATTGTGGTTTTCAATTACAGCCACATTGTGGCCGTTGTTTCTCAGGTCGTCAGCTCCTAGTGCTGCGCCTGGACAGTAAGGTCACCAAAATCCGGTGCCGGCTTCTACCACAACATATTGGCGGGGAACCTGCTGTGATACGGCCATCAGCATCAGAAAAAGGCCTACAAAAGTGAATAATAGTTTTTTCATCTTGATAAAAATTAGTTTAAATGAATATTAAAAACGCATTTTTTAAACCCGGCAAACT